>JAITBM010000027.1 GCA_031283565.1 Rickettsiales bacterium | reverse complement strand
CCTGGATCCCGCGGTCAAGCCGCGGGATGACACCTTTTATTATTTAGGTCGCGGTATTGCTAATGGGAACATAAGCGAAGCGAGACTGATCGCTATCATCTGACAGCCGAGCGCGGCTTCATATCCGGCCCCCTTTCGGACCGCCCTCAGGACGTTCAGGCATTTGGATCCCGCATGTTTCGAATGCTTTTTTCCGGCATTCGCGATCCGCTTCCATTTCAGCTTTTTCTTCGTCTGTCATTTGCGGCTTTTCGTGTTTCCCGCCGCCGTCATGCCCCTTTTTTTCGCGCTTGGGGCATCCCTGGTTTTCTATGCAGGCTTTTTGTTCTTCGGTCAGCTGCATCATGAAACCGCCGTGTTTTCCGCCGCCTTCAGGCCGCGGGCCATTCTGCTCATCGGCAGAGCTTGCCGCGGCCGGCAGAGCCAGCAGCAGCGCCGCAATCATTGCTTTTTTCATTTTCAAGCCTCCTTATTTATCCGCTTTATCCGCCGGTTTCGGCTGTTCCGGCCGCGGGCCCCGATCGCCGCCCGAACCTGGCCGCCCGCTATTCGGATTGCGGCCGAGCCCGCCCATCATTTCTGGATGCGGTCCGTGCCATTCGCCAAAGCGGCCGCGCGGCCCTTTGTGACAGCCGCCGAATACGGCTACCGCCAAGGCGACGGCAGATACGCCCAGCGCTATGTACGAGATCAAGTTTTTTGCCATGTTTCTTCCTTTTGGTTAAACGAGGCGATTATATAACTTTTCGCGTCACAAAGCAATATAATACAAAAATTAACCGCCGAATACATAGCATAAATTCCTATGAATTTTCAGTTTGCCGGCTATTTCGCGTTTATGAAAAGACAGCCCGCGGCGCTTGCATTTCCTTGCCTGCTCCAAGACCGCGCGGCAGCGCCTTGGCGCAAGAATAATTGGAAAAATCGCGCGGCTTTAATTTTCGTACTCTTTCGGCAGCAGAATGTACATCTGCCCGCCCTGGTTCTGCCCGTGGGCGTATTCGAACGCCTCGGCCCCGACGCCAAAATATATGTCGGCCCTGTTGTATCCGATTATCGCGCCGCCGGTGTCCTGCGCAACCATCAGGCGGCGGAAATCTTTCCCGTTTGTCAGCTTCGTGTCCACGTAGACCGGCATGCCGAGCGTATAGATGTTCTTGTCTATGGCGACGCTGCGGATTCCCGTCAGCGGAACGCCCATGTTGCCGACCACCGCGTCCGTCGCGCTCGGCGCGTAGTACACATAGCGCGGATTGTTGTCTATCAGCTCATTCGCAAGCGCCCTGTTCTTTTTAAGGTACGCGCGCACAGATTTCATGCCATGGCCGCCTTCCGGCCGGATTCCCCGTTCGAGCAGCTGGCTGCTTATGCCGTTGAACGGCATGTCGTTCGTTGTGGCGACAGAAAGCTTGGCCTTGGTCCCGTCGTCCAGCAAAAGCGTCGCGCTGCCCATGTCATGAAGATCTATCGGATCGATCCAGTAAAGGACTTCGCCGATTTTATTGTCTACGATGGTTTTCGCGGGCACTCCCTTGAATGCCCGCCCGTCCGCCGGCTTGTTCATGATGGGGGCGCTGCATTCGGCGGTCTGCCTGCGGCAGGCCTTTACTATCGGCGAGTAATAGCCCGTGAATTTTCCGTCTTTTGTCGCGTCGTCCGATACTTTGTACGGCGCGAAGTGGGCCTCGAACCATTTTCTGGCGGTTTCGGCGGAGGCCGACTTGCTCGGCAGCGACCTGCACTTTTCCCCGACAAGGCGCTCGTCGGGGCGGACTTCGCCGGTCATTTGCAGCTTGGCCTTGCATGTGTTGCGGAAAGCCGCGAGCGCGTACCGGTGGTCGTCTTCCTTCCATGCGGGCAGGTCGTCGTATGAGACCGCCTTCGCCGCGCCGGTCGATCCGCCCCTGCCGGCGCCCCCCGGCCTGCTGTAAGTGGTCCATTCGAAAAGCCCGCATGACGAAAGCGCGGCCGGAATAAGCGCTGCTGCCCAAAACTTCAAATTCATAATTGACATTCCTTTGTTCTCTGATATTATTCGCATTGTATCAAAAACAGGAGTTTATGCCAAATGCAACAGTTCAAGATGATCTCAGAGTTTCTTAAAAAATTCTCGTTCGTATCCCCGAACACCCCGGATCTGTTTTTCAGTCAAAAGGACGGCGCCGCCGCGAAAATGGACATAAATGTCGACATCAACATAAAATCCAGCGAGACGCAAATGTTCATGGTGGATCTTATCGTCAACATAGACTCCAAGCTTGACGGCGGCAAAGTAGTATTCCAGATAGGCGTCGAATATTCGGCGCTGATCCAGATCGATGGCGACCCCAAGGGCGAAGGCGTCAAGCATGCGCTTTTGGTGGACGTGCCGCGCCTGCTGTTTCCGGCGGTCAGGGGGCTTGTCATGCAGGCGACCGGAGAATCAGGATTCCCGCCGCTGCACATGCAGTCCATTGATTTCGAGGAAATGTACGCAAACAGGAAATAATTTGACATTGCCGCTTTTATGTGCAAAAATGCGGCAAATACGCCGAAGCGGCACAAGGCAGCCGCAAGGCCGATAATTAAGGATAGGGTGATAAAATGCCGAAGCTGAAAACAAAAAGCACGTTGAAAAAGCGGGCGAAAATGACTGCGGGGGGCTTGGTTCAGGTCCGCCGGCAGGGTCACAATCACATGCTTCGCAAGCGCGCGAAACGCTCGCTTCGCGCAGGGCGCAAAGTTCAATATATAAACGACAATTTGCAGGGTCAGATAAAAATTCTGGCGCCGTACGGGTTGCGGGGCTAGGGGAGGGATTATGGCAAGAGTAAAACGCGGCACCACCGTAAAGCAAAAGCATAAAAAAGTATTACAGCGGGCAAAGGGGTTCTTGGGGCGCCATGGAAGCGCTTTCACGCTGGCCAAAGAGAAGGTTGACAAGGCGGGGCAGTACGCGTACCGCGACCGCCGGGCGAAAAAGCGTGTTTTCCGCAGCCTGTGGATAGTCCGCATAAACGCCGCGGTGCGTTCGCACGGACTGACGTACGCGCAGTTTATGAACGGATTGAAAAAGGCCGGCATAGCCGTGGACCGCAAGATTCTATCCGCCATGGCGTACGACGGCGATGCGAATTTCGCAAAGCTGGTCGGCGAGGCGAAGCGATTTAGCGGCGCGTGATGCGTGCGGCGCGGCATGCGATATGAAAAGCGCCGCGTGTCTGCGGCGTTTTTTTGGGATTTTGACATGAATGGGATCAAAGATTTTGATGTTTGTAAACATTTTTGGCATAAAGCGCCGGCTTTTGCATCAGAGGCGGGGCTGTCGCCTGTTGAAAAGCCTGGGTTTCATGAATGATGAAAAAGCGGATGACTTATTTTGGGAAAAATTGATATAATTCACAAAATGCCGGCAGGACTGATAAGCAAACGGGGGCAAAAATGCCAAATGAAGATAATATCGCGCGCCGCATATCGCGCATCGCAAATTTAGAAGAACTGCAAAGGCTTTACGGCGACACGTTCGGCAAAAGCGGGGTCATGACCGCGCGGCTGAAAAGCATGCGGGACTTGCCGGATGCGGAGCGGGCTCTGCTGAACAAAGAAAAAGAGGATTTGCAGGCGGCTTTCAAAGAACGCCGGGCGGCGCTGGAATACGAATCCATGATGGCTGAGCTGGCCGTTGAAAAAATCGACGCCACGCGCAGCCCGCCGCCGGAAAGCGGCGGGCGCCTGCACCCGCTGACGCGGGCGTTTCTGGAAATATCGGCGGCGTGGCGCGCGCTTGGCTACGAATTCGCCG
>JAITBM010000018.1 GCA_031283565.1 Rickettsiales bacterium | reverse complement strand
CATAATCGAAGCTGGAAGCCATAAAATCAAAATAATCGCAGAAAGAGATCCGTCCAAGCTGCCCTGGAAAGAGATTGGTGTCGATATAGTGATGGAATGCACTGGTCTGTTTTCAACCGCTGATAAGGCGAAAGTCCATTTGGAGGCTGGGGCGAAGCGCGTTTTGGTCTCCGCGCCGAGCGACGGAGCTGACGCGACGGTGGTATATGGCATCAATCACGGCATCCTTGGCCCGCAGCACAAGATAATATCTAACGGAAGCTGTACCACAAACTGTCTGGCGCCGATCGCTCATGTTCTTGACGATGCGTTCGGAATAAAAGAAGGCTGGATGACCACGGTTCACTCCTATACCGGAGACCAGCAGCTGCTGGACAAGAATCATTCGGATTTCAGGCGGGCCCGGGCGGCGGCGCTTTCGATAATTCCGTCGAGCACCGGTGCGGCTAAGGCTATCGGTTTGGTTCTGCCGAATCTGTCGGGAAAATTGAACGGCGTCGCGTTTCGCGTTCCGACTCCGGATGTCTCCATTACCGAGCTGGTTGTGCAGCTGGACAAGAGGGCTGGCGTCGAAGAAGTCAACTCTGTCATGAAATCGGCGGCCGAGGGAAAGCTTAAAGGAATTTTGGGATACAGCGAATCGCCGCTGGTGTCTTCGGATTTCATTCATGACCCGCGATCATCTATATTCGACGCCACTTTGACGAAAGTCGTGGGCGGAACTCTCTATGTTGCCGGCTGGTACGACAATGAGTGGGGGTTCTCCAACCGCATGAGCGACGTTGCTGCTGAAATCGGCAGGCATATTTAGCAGCGGCGCGAGTCATGAAAGTCAGCGAGATTGCCGGGAAAAAAGTCTATGTATGGGGATTCGGAGCCGAGGGGCGGGCAGTCGCGGCTTTTCTCGCTGATCACGGGATTCCATTTTCCGTCATAGAGCCGAACGAATCTGTTTCCGCTCCCGGCGCAGTCCGTGGAAACGATATTCCGCTTGACGCCGAAATAGTTATCAAATCTCCGGGAATCAGTATTTACAAGGACGAATACCGTGCCGCCGTCGTGCGCGGGGTGAAATTCACCTCCCTTGTTGGCATATTTTTATCAGAAATTCATGCACAGGAAAAACGCCCCGCCGTAATCGCCATTACCGGGACTAAAGGCAAGACTACCACCGCTTCTATGCTGGCGTTCATGCTGGAAAAACTGGGGATCAAAATCGGGCTTGGCGGGAATATCGGCCCCTCGGCGCTTGATTTTTTGGGACGGGATTTGGACTATGTTATTTTGGAGCTTTCCAGTTTCCAGGCGGCCTCGCTTGAAGACGTATTTCCAGACTATGCCATTGTAGTGTCGATTTCTCCGGCTCATCTTGACTGGCATCAAAATTTCGAGAATTACAAGCGGGATAAACTGCGTTTTTTGCCGAATGTGAAGCGCGCCTATCTTTGCGGCGAGGATGATTATCTGCGCAGCTTGAATCTGCCGAACGCCAGAAATTACGGCATGACAAGCTTGAGTTTGCCGACGCTTCAAGTTTATGGCCGGCATAATATTTTGAATCTGTCCGGTGCGCTGGAACTTATGACAGACTTGGGATTGGACACTCGGCGGGCCGTTTCATTTCTTTCGGAGTTCGAGCCGATCGACCATAGGCTGAAAAAAGTGCATGAAGCGGATGGCATAACATTCATCGACGATTCGATTGCGACTGTAGCGGAATCGACTATCGCGGGGATAAGGGCGTTCGCCGGATGCCCGATTGCCGTGATTGTCGGGGGGTTTGACAATAAAAGCGCCAATTATGGAGAACTTTCTAAGTTCGTCACTGAGAATGCGGACGTGAAAATACTCGTTGGGTTGCCCGAAACAGGGGCCTTGATTCAAAGCTCAAAGCTTAAAATGGTTGGCTCATCTATGCGTGAAGCTGTCGATGCGGCGGTTGCGGCCCTGCCGCATGGCGGGGTTGTGCTGTTGTCTCCGGCAGCGCAATCTTTTAACATGTACAAGAACTATAAAGAGCGCGGCCTTGATTTCGAGCGTTGCGCAAAGGGCGAAATTTAATTTTCGCGCGGCATTTATAGACACTGAATTTCCGCCTTCGCAAGGAGAATGCTGGAACGATGGCGGCGCGAAAGGTAACAGCACTTTTATTGTTTTTTGTGCGCAGAAATGAAACCCTCTATAACAGCTTGTTCTAGATAATAAAAAATGGTATAAGATATGTCCGAAAGGATCGATTTGATGATAAAAGTTATAGAAATAAAAACGCCTAATTGTATAAAATGCAAGACTATTCAACCGAAATTAGATGCATTAAAAGCAAAATATGCGAATGTGCAGTTTATCGAAACCTTGTATCCCGACGATTCTTTGGCCGAAGAATTATTTAACAAATTTCGCTTGCGTTGCGCTCCGTCTTTTATTATAGATAAAGACGGCGGGCAGGAACAAGTTGAGTTCGCGGAAATTGAGGGAAAGATAAAGCATGTTTAAGTATATTCCGTCTTTATTGCAGACCAACATGCAGGATATTCCCGGCGAGATATCTTTGATCGTTCCTGTAAAAGGGTGCAAATATAACTGCAAAAAATGTCATACTCCGCAGTTGCAGGAAAACACCCCGGCGGTGGCAAAAAGCCTCGCTCCGGGCGAATACGGCAAGATAATAAAGGGGCGCCATACTTGC
>JAITBM010000065.1 GCA_031283565.1 Rickettsiales bacterium | reverse complement strand
TTTCGCCCGCCTGTAAGCCTCCGCGATCCATCCGCGGACCTCTTCATCCACAAGCTGCGCCGTTTTTTCGGACGCGTTTTCCAACGCGTTGCGCCCCCATGATTCCACCTGGTTCACGGCGACCGCGCCCACTTTGTCCGAAAAGCCCCATGCGGTTACGGATTTCCGCGCTATGTGAGTCGCCTGAGCTATGTCGTTTTCCGCGCCGGTGGTTATTTTATCCGCGCCGAAGAACAGCTCTTCGCTTGCGCGACCGGCCAGCGATATTTCCAGATCGGCCCTGATTTCCGCCAGCGACACCGAAACCTTGTCGTCGACGGGAAGATACTGAACCATGCCGAGCGCGCGTCCGCGCGGCAAAATCGTGGCCTTGTGCACCGGATCCGTCAGCCCCTTGTAATGGACGGACGCGAACGCATGCCCGGCTTCGTGGTATGCGGTCAGCCTTATGTCCTCGGGACGCATTTTTCTGTCTTTTTTCGGGCCCATCAGGATTTTGTCCCTGGCTTCGTCCAGATCGGCGGCGGATATTTCCTTGCGGCCGCTCCGCGCGGCGAGGAGCCCCGCTTCGTTCAAGAGATTGCTCAGGTCGGCGCCTGAAAATCCGGTCGTGCCCCTTGCGGCCGTCGCCATAGACACCCCCTTTTTGAACTTCATTTTTTTTGCATAAAGGTTCAGTATCGCAAGCCGCCCCGCCAGATCCGGCAGGTCTATGTACACCTGCCTGTCGAATCGACCCGGGCGCAGCAGCGCGGAATCCAGCATGTCCGGGCGGTTCGTCGCGCCGATTATTATAACGTCCTCGCCCGATGGGAATCCGTCCATTTCAATCAGCAGCTGATTCAGCGTCGCCTCGCGGTCCGCGTCTGCGTTCACGGCGCGGCCGCGCGCGGCGCCGATGGCATCGATTTCATCAATGAACAATATGCAGGGCGCCCGGCTGCGGGCCAGCTCGAAAAAATCCTTTATTTTTGCGACTCCGAGCCCGACTATGATTCCCGAAAAGTCCGATCCCGAAACCGCGAAGAATGGCACGCTGGCCTCGCCCGCTATCGCCTTGGCCAAAAGCGTTTTTCCGGTCCCGGGCTCGCCGGCCATCAGCACGCCGCGCGGAACCCGGGCGCCAAGGTCGCGGTATCTTTTCGGATTTTTCAAAAAGTCCACCACCTCCGCCACTTCTTTTTTTATTCCGTCTATGCCCGCGACATCCGCGAATTTCACCGAAGGCTTTCCCGCGCTTATCCGCGTCTTTGATCCGAACATGGATGATATTCCGCCGCCGCCCATCATCTTCATTCCGCGGAAAATCCACCATATGAACGCCAGCCCCATCGCTATCGGAATCCAAGTCCCGAGCGCATCCAGCCAGCCCTTCGAATCATCGATCGAAACTTCGGCCCCGGCCCCGGCCAGCCTTTGCAAAATCTCCGGCGCCGCCGGCATTTTCGCCGCGAACTTGGTTCCGTCCTTCATCTCGCCCGCAGCGTTTATGCCGCTCAGGACCAGGCTCTTTATCTGCTTTTTGTCCGATGCCGCGAGGACCTGGGAAAAAGCCAGCTCCGTTACCTGCTCCGCAGGCCGGCCGGCTTGCCGCGCGAGCACCAGCATCGCCGCGAACGCCACGGCGAACGCCGCCAGCGCGCCCCATGCGACCTTGCGCGGCCCGCTTTCGGCCACGGTTATCCCGCTGTCAACTTTGTTCTGGTTTAATTGCGCCTGAGCTTTTGTCATTTTTCCTCCGTCATTGTTATCATGGCGCCGCGGCGCGATATTATGCGCCCGCCAAGCGTGAACCGGCAGTCCCCGGCGCCAAGCCGCGCGAACGCGCCGCGCACTTCGTCAAGACGCACGGGGCGCCCGGCGCCGAGCGCCATCGACAGGACTCTGAATTTTATCTCGTCCGGGCGGTCCAGCAGCAGCGCGGCTTCGAATCCGTCCGCGCCGCTGCCGATGATTCTGGCGGCAAGACTGCCGACCTCTTCATTCAATGCGTCCCGCGCCCGCGCCAGATTTTCAATGGCCAGCAGGATCCTGTCGTCCGATATCGGCAGCATGCGCCTCGCCTTGCGGATTTTCACTCGCAGGAATCTCTCGTCCTCGTTCATGGGGTCGTCGAAGTACCGCACCCCCGTGCGGTCGCAAAAATCGCGCAGCTCGGACTTTGGCACGCCAAGCAGCGGGCGAAGCAGCACCATGCCGCCGCACAAGAGGCGCTCGCGCATTCCCGACAGCCCGTAAACGCCGCTGCCGCGCGAAAGGTTAATGAAGAACGTCTCGATCTGATCGTCGGCATGGTGCGCGGTGCATAAAATCTTCACGCCGTTTTTGCGGCACCAGTCAAACATGAGGCCGTACCGCGCTTCGCGGGCCGCCTCCTCGATTCCGGTTTCGGGCTTCGGCCCCGACCATTCCAGCGTTTCGTGCCGGATGCCCAGACGCCGGCATTCGGCCCCGACCGCCGCCGCCTCGGCCGCGCTTTCCGGCCGAAGCCCGTGGTCGACGGTCAGCGCATCTATATCCGCGCCGATTTGCTTCAGCCAGTGCAGCAGCGCCATGGAGTCCGCCCCGCCGGACACAGCCAGCGCCAGCTTCACACCCGGATAGTCGCGGGCGAAGGCCTCCATGCAAGATAAAAATTTTTCATTCATTTGATTATTCTCTGGTTTTATGATATATTTTATTTTGATAAAAGGAAGCAAAAAATGAAAGAAAAAATCGCGCGCTCAATGGCCGTCTATTGCGGGCACCAGCTAGGAAACAATCCCCAGTACGCCGCGGACGCCGCCCGGCTTGGCGGCCTTTTGGCCGAAAACAAAATCAAGCTGGTGTTCGGGGGCGGCAAGGTCGGGCTCATGGGCGAGGTCGCAAAAGCGGTGCTTGCGGGGGGCGGCGAAGTAGTGAGCGTCACCACTCCGAATGTGCTCGCGCTGCAAGAGCCGGTCATAGAGGGCGCGGAAACCGAGATAAAAGAAACGCTGCTTGAGCGCAAGGCGCGGATGATAGAGCTTGCCGACGCGAGCTGCATACTGCCGGGCGGAATGGGGACTTTGAACGAGCTGACGGACATACTGACCATGCACCAGATACGGGAGTCGCACCAGCCGCTGTACTTCCTGAACACTGACGGATACTGGGACGCGTTCGGCAAAATGCTGAAGCTGATGATCAAGGACGGATTCGTCAAGGACCAGGCCGAATACAACATGCAGATATTCACCGCACCCGAAGAAATCATAGCATCCTACAATTCCCGTTTTTTCGCATAGCCCCCGCATTTTTATTTCGATCCGATTATTTTCAAACCATGGGTTTTGTAGTTCCTTTGAACCCGGAAGGACATGGCATATAAAACCACCCCGCCGCTGTTTTGCAATTGGCTTGCGACAAGCCTTAGCGCCTTAGCGCCTTGCCCCGACCTTTGCCGGAATTGTGCATGTCGTGAATTTCGCAGACACTTTTTTGAAAGCTAAGCGTGACGAAAATCCAGATTTTTTTGCCTTGTAATTGGCAAAAATCTGGCTTTTTCTTGAATACTAGCAGTGTGTAATACGAGATACCATTGCAGCAAAAAGTGTCTGCGAAATTCTTGACATTTACAATCCGCGAACGAGCCGGAAATGACGCCTTGTACTTTTTAGACCGCAGCAGCGCAAAATAAAACAGGGCAATGCCAGAGAAAAGCTGGATCGGCTACCACACATGCCGGAGTTTCAGCACAATGATCTCTTCATGGCCGGGCTGATTGTCGGGGTTTACGCGCAGCGCCAATCCGACCGCCATTTTCGTGGCCTTTGAAATCTCGGGCCGCCATGCGACCGACAATCTGGTTTCCCTTTGTTGCGGCGCAAGATCGATCCTTTCGAAGCGCGGGCTCGCCGTCAGTTCGTAGCCGTTCGACGAAGGGACAAGCTCGTAATCCGCGCCGACATATTCAAGCGTCCCCTTCGTTACCGCAAGCGGCCGCGAAACATTGAGCGACCATTTCCCGAAATCCGCGGACAGCGAATACTCATCCGATTCCAGATCCGACAAATCGCTGATGAATCCGGCCCCGGCGTCGGTCTTGGTGAACGCCCGCGTGTATTTTGCGGTAAAAGCGCCGCGCGACAATTCAGCGCCGGCGTATGCCGTCCTGCCGCCGCCGAGATCAAGCAGGCCGCCGCTGTCCGCGCCAAGCAGCGTATCGTCTTCGCCAAGATAGCCCGCGCCGAACCGCAGCGGGCCGAACTTGGCCGAGGCGTCGAATCCGCGGGCGCCGCCAAGCCTTGCAGGGTGGAAATTTTCGGCTACCGCCGGATCAGTTTCCAGCAGATTCTCATCTGTGACCGATCCCGAAAACGCCGAAATACGAAAACGGCCGCCGTCCCATTTCACGCCGCTTGACCGGCCTGCGAGCCCAAGTATCGGATCGCCGCCAGCGAACATTTGCGATCCGGATCTGGCGCGGTGATTGAAAGACCAGCCGCCGAATTCTGCATTGATTTCTTCAATTTCCCCGTTGTGGGATAATTGCAATTTTGCGGGCCCGCCGACTGATTCATCCGAGCCGCCGAAATCCAATTCTGAAAGCAGGCCGCCAAGCCCGAAGCCGCGCCGCGCCCCTCCGAATGAAAATTCGCTTTCAAATACGCGCGGCATGGATTCGGCGCCGTCGGCCGATTGGACGAAGTCGAACATCGGC
>JAITBM010000089.1 GCA_031283565.1 Rickettsiales bacterium | reverse complement strand
AGTGGTCATTAAGCAGGGTGTCGCGTAGATATTCCCAATGGTTGTTCCGCGGTATGAACAAGAAGGTTTGTTCCCGCGGCCCACCCGCGGGATCCAGGTCATATGAACGCGCGGCGTAGCCGCGCGACATAACAGGAATAGCATTATTGTAAAACGTTACTATTCGGTCTCGCTTCACTTACGTTCCCAGTAGCATACCGCGACATAAATAATAAAGGTGTCATCCCGCGGCCCACCCGCGGGATCCAGGTCATAGGGACGCGCGGCATAGCCGCGCGACAAAACAGGAAAAGCACTATTGTAAAGTCTTGTAAAGTGCGGGCAGGGTATGCAATAATAAAACGGCAATGAACAAAACGACAGTTTTATCAAAAATCGGATTGACGCTGCTTGGCGCAATCGGCTCGCTTGGATTCGCGCCTTTCTACCTGTGGCCAATTGCCGCGCTGTCTATCGGCGCGGGCTATTATTTCCTGCGCGGGCGCGGATATAACGACTGTTTTTGGTGGGGCGCCGGTTATGCGGTTGCTAATTTTTATTGGATCGCCAGTCCGATATCCGCGAATTTGTGGTATTTCCGCATCGCCGCAATTCTCGGCTTGTTCTTTATAGTCGGATGGCTGTTCGCCGCGCCGTTCATGATTGCGGCCCGCGCAAACGGATGGCGCCGAACGCTTTATTTCGCTTTCGGATGGGCATTCATGCTGTGGCTGCGCGAAGTCTTCATGCTTTGTCCCTGGAATCCGCTTGCAAATATTGCGCTGCCTTTTGCGCGAATATCCGGCATGATGGCGGCCGCCGGGGCGCTTGGGCTCACATTTGTCATCGCGGGCGCTATTGCGGCGATTCCCGAATATATCGCCGGCAAAAGCAAGCGGCAATTCTTGTTCTTAGCCCCCCTGTTGCTCTTTATCGTATTTCCCGATATTGGCGGCGGGCCGGATTCGCCGTCCGGCAAAAGCGTCCGCATAGTTCAGCCTGCTTTTTCTGTCTTTCAAAAGAGCGCGACCGCCATGAAAGGGCATATCAAAGACACGTTGGTTCGGCTGTCGGCCGGAATCGGAAACAACGTCGATTTGATCGTGTGGCCCGAAACCGCGTATCCATTTGGCGCCGATTCTACTACGCAGTTTCCGGATTTGCCTTTCGGCGGGGCGCTGGCGCTTGGCGCCGAATACCGCGATGTGACGGGGGAATATAATTCGCTTGTCTATATCGGGCAGGGCGGGATTGCCGGAATTTATCACAAAGTCCGCCTTGTGCCGTTCGGCGAATCCAGACCCCTGGGCAGATGGATTCCGGGCGGTGGCTTCAAGTCCGGCGGCGGCCCCGTGGAAATCGGCGGCTTCGCCCCGTCCGTGTGTTATGAAATCGCATGGTCTCTTTCTCCGCTGGCGCCGGGCGCGAATCCCGAATATATCGTCAACATCACGAACGACGCCTGGCTGGAAGGGACGCCGGGTTTGCCTCAGCACCTTGATATGGCGCGGCGACAGGCAATAGAAACGGGCATGCCGGTAATTTTTGCAAGCTATGCCGGGCCGTCCGCAATAATTGATAATCGCGGCGCCGTATTGCGCAAGCTGCCGCACAGGGAGCGCGGGTTTCTGGACGGAGAAATTCCACCGCGCCGGACCACTTGGTACCGCTCGATCGGGCGCGACGCCACGATGTTTCTGATAGCGCTTGTTTGCGCCGCGATTTTATTCGCGTTCCGACCGAAATCCCGCGCTTCCTTCGTGCCGCCCCGGGGAAGGTCTCGCGGGATTCAGCGCGGGCGAAGCGGGACATAATAAAGTAGTCATGCGTTTCGCGCCACAGTATTGCTAACCGAATTGCGCGGCCGAGCTGCCATGCTTGTATATTAAATCTTTCGTTCCATATCAGTTATGATATAATAGGTATTGCAAAATATTTTTTCGGGGTTATAGTTTGCTTTCCAAGTTACTTATGATATAATCAATTGAAAGGTGATAAAATCGTTTGAGCGTTATAGTTTGCTTTCCAAATCACTTATGATATAATCGTCTGAGATTCACATCGAAAAACAGCTATGTTATAGTTTGCTTTCCAAATCACTTATGATATAATAGTGCTGCTTTCCGAAGTTGTCCGACATAGGTTATAGTTTGCTTTCCAAATCACTTATGATATAATGCCGGAAGAAGGCCATTGGTCCCACTGCCTGTTATAGTTTGCTTTCCAAATCACTTATGATATAATTATCATAAAATTAAGCCTCTGATTTAAGGAGGCTTTTTTTGTTTTTTTAACAAAAAGATCAGAACAAAAGCAGTTGTTTGTGACCAATTTTCTCCATTTTTTCTGACCTCCGACCAAAATTTCCATGTCTGCAAATTGTTTTTCTGTAACAACCAAAAGCCGTATGCTGCCCCTTGGCGGAAGCATGCATTTTAATCGCTGGCTATGTTTCGCCACATTTGCCAAACCCTTGCAAATTCTAGAATAAACCGACCATTGCATCATATAATACCCATCATTCAATAGCCCGGTGCGGAATCGCGCTGCATTGCCGCGTTCTGTTTTCGTGCTGGCAGGCAAATCAAAAAACACCATCATTCTCATAAATTTTTCCCCATTAACTGACATAATTTTTGACGTTTATTTCATATTTGTGATTTTTGGCACGTTTTTCATTTCCGGCAATTTCAGGAATTCGCAGCTTTTGGTTTTCAGGCATTTAGCAAGCGATTCCGCCGCTACCGTGCACGCTTTCAAAATTTGCATGGATTCCCCGCAAATTTCCGTTTCGTAAAGCAAGGCGGAAATCAGTTTGTTTTTTAATTCCGGCGTCAATGTTTCCATATTCGCAAAGTCCGTCGTCGCTGCGGCGAAATCCGCATAGGCTCGAAACGGCTCGATCAAATCGTCCGCAAGATTAAACGAATTCAATTCGCTGCAATGATGAATGCCAAAGCATGGCACGAATCCGGCGGCGGCGATGCTTCTCGCCACCGCGCCTCGCATAACCGCATATCCGTAATTTAATGCCGAATTTCTGATAGACGGATTTTTTGCATAATTTTTTTCGCGTTGAAATTCGCCGTCAAACAGCGCGCGCCAGTAAACTCCGGCGGCATAAGCCTCAATATTTTCAGAATCGCCGGATTGCACCCGCTCCGCCAAATTGCAAAGCAGCTCCGCATTGTCGCGGCCGCAGATTCTCAGCACGGACGCTTGATTCATAATTTTTCGGCGGACAATCATTTGCCACAGGCGCTTTTTCAACGGCTCGCTTGCCGCAGCTTGCGCGTTCGCTATTTCCGTCATTCGCGAGTGTTCCGCAAACGGCATGAAAATTCCGTTCGGCATATGGGTTTCGTCGCACGAAAACACCGCCGCGTTCGACGACGCCAGTTGTGCCAGCAATGTTCCGCTTAGCTGCACAAATCCGGTATCAAGCACGATAACCGATATGTCCTCGATCGGAAACGCATGCGATTCGCCATCCGCGGGCTCGTAAAAAAGCTGTGATTGCCGGACGGATATTTTACATGGTTTTGTCAGGCTCAGGATGCGCCAGCCCATAATTCGGATCTCCCTTTGCTATCCTTTCCTTCCGTTTTTTATGCTCCGCCTTCCACGCGGAATTCTTTATCGCGATGTTTGCAACCGGTTCGTATGAATGATTTTTTACTTCCCTTATAGTCTTCCCCAGCATATCCACATCGTATTTGATAATTTCTTTGATTTTTCCAACCCCGACGGAATGGATTGAAACAAGTTTCTTGACCGGTTTTGCCAGTCTGAGTTTGCCGTCCTCAGTTTGCTCTCCTTCAATCTCCGCGACTTTTTCGTTTTTATTAAAATCTTTATACTTAGCAATGATTTTATTTTTACGTTGGTCAAAACCATGCACCTTGACATCTTTGCCGTCGAAGATTATATGATTCCCAATTTTCACGATTTCGGCATATTCTCTGATACTGCGGTTGACAACCGCCCAGTCGTGCGCATATAGCAAAAAACTTTCGCCGTGTAATTCCTGAATATAAAATTTATCATAGGCGGAATCTGCTGTTTTTATGCAAACGCAATCGTCTTTATGCAAAGTCATCACAAAATCGTCGATTGCAAGTCCGTCCGGTATGAATGATTTTTCCGCGTTTTGCGTGCTTAAATCCATGAAAGTTATCGGCACTGCTATAAATTTTCCTTTTTTTCGAAAAAGGTCGAATCTGAATTTGTTTCCTCCGTTTGCTTTGCCATGACGGATATCCAGTCCGGTTGCAGTTTTCTTCCCGCTGGCGATGGTTTCTTTATGCAATGCGCCCGTTGCTTTTTTCTGCGGCGGACGGGATACGAAGACACCCTGCAATTTTTCCAAAACTTCGCCGCGGAAATTTTTCCACGGCGCTCTAAAAAGCTTGCGATTTGCTTGGTTCTTATTCCACTTTAAATCCGATTCCATCTTGCCGGCCCATGTTTGTAAGAATTGTATCAATCCCTGTGTCGCGCATGCTATAACAATCGCGTCTTGCGCGTGATGCTTGCTGGATTCATCGCGATTCTTTTCCAAGCCCCATTGGTGCCGCAAAAATGCCGTCAGCGAGCCGTTCGGAGTGCGAATCGCCACTTTGCCCTTCGTGCAATCTTTCACGTAACGGACTACAAAATTTGCAATAATTGCGTTATCGCACGCGTTCCGCTCCGCAAATTCTTTTTCGTTTTCCGCAAAAGTGGTGTTCAAAAGCTTCAGCCTTTTTTGCGGATTTTTTATAATTGCCTTCGCATGCGCCTTAAAATCGTCCCATCCGCCAATTTGCATTTTTCGTTCACTATTCTTTTCCTGGTTGCTCCACTCGTACGGCGTTCTGTCCCTCTTGTCCTGGTTGCATTTTGCATGTGCCAGAACTTTATTGCCGAACCCGTTGTCCAGCGAGCGGGAATATGGCAGAATGTGGTCGATTTCACACTTTCCCAACTCAGAGACTTCGATTTTCTTTCCGCAATATGGACACTTGCCGCCTTGCGTATCGTAAAGAATTCCCCGCGTTGCGTTCTCCTTCCCATGGTTTTCGATTGCCGCTTCGCGCGCGCGCCGTCTTTGTGCGTTTTCAGCCGCAATGTTCCTGCGTTCATCGGGACTTTTTTTCAATTCCCTTCCGCATTCGACATGAACTTCGTCAGGCGCGCCATACTTTCGCACCATTGCGTTATAGACCCGCCGAAACTGCGATATTGTTCTTTTCGCAACCGGGCTAGTCACCCGGCTGCCTAATTTTTTCATATCGATTCGCTTCAAAAACTCGTCTCCGCACTTATCCGTATCGTCAAGGAACGAACCTCCCGTATCCCGCGGATTATATAACAACAAGGCGGTTTTATTGTATTCCTCGCACGCCTCGTTATAAAACAAGCCTTGTTCCATGTACGGCACGATGTTATACAGAGCTTTCAGCGATATTTTTATAAACTTGCTTGACGTCAATTTCTTTATGCGCTCATACAGATTCTTTGGAATTTCTGGCTCTGCTTTTAATTTTTCCTCAATGCCGGCCGGTGTTTTTCCCGTGGCGGCCGCGGTCACTATTTTATCCAGAATTTTAATCTCCGGAATGTTGTTCCCAAAAAGTTTTTTTAACTTGTGCCAGCCGGTCATCGCATAGAATTTTGCATCTTCCGGATTTTTTTCCGATTCTGTTCCGTCTTTGTTCTTTTGTTCGTAATCCAGTCCGGCGAAAGTATCTGTTTCGGAAAGATTCAGCAATTTTCTTAGCCGCGCGAATGTCATTCCGCCGGCCAATTTATACAATTCTTCCAAAACAAGCGCGCGTTCGGCCGCCGTCAGTTTCTCCGACTCGCGCCCGGCGATTTTCAAGTTGTTTATCCGGGTCAGCGCGACAAATAATTCGGCGGTCGGCGATTCTTTCGGCGCAGCCGGCTGGTCTTTTTCGTGCTTGCACATTCCGACCATTTCTTCAATTTTTTTATACATTATCCCGTCGGATTCGTTGTATTTTCTTTGGCAGAACGCGATATCCCTCCATTCGTCAAACACGCGTTTCATCGCATCGTTTCCAAATTGCTCTTGCGCCGCAAGAATTTGCCGCGATTCGTTTTCTATTTGCGATCGCGGTATTGACGCGGCATACTGCGCCTTGGCGCCCTTCGTGCGGTTGCGCAGACGGCCGTATTTTTCCAGCACGATTTGCGCCATTGTTTTGCCGGCGTTTTCCGGCTTGCGCATTTCCGTCAATGAATTCGCAATCGTGCCGGTCGTTTTGGCTTTCTCTTTCTCGTCTTTATCCTGCGGTTCTTTGGATTTTTTCCCCGCATTTATTTCAATGGGATACGTTATGTCGTCATATCCCCGGTGCTTTGCAAAGAAATACAAAAGCCGTCCCGTTTCCCGGCTCGTCAGTTTCCGATTGAACGCGATTTTTGTCCGCAGGTCGGCAATGGGCTCGTCGGTATTGTCCAGCTTGATCGGCTGATAGGCTGAATTTGTCCCCCCGTATTTTTCAGCTTCCGCGATATCAATGATGTTCTCGCGACGCAGCAAATCGCGGATTTGTTTCATTCTCAATGCGCGGTGCCTAAGCCGCCTGCGCATGCAGCGCGCGCCCCGTCTGTCGGCGGCATTGTCGGCTTCGTTAAAGCAGCGGACCCCGCATGCGGCAATTTCGCTTTCTTCGCCGGATGCCATTCCATTTTCCGGATTTTTATTTTCTTTGCCTATGTTTACAACCGCCCAGCCGATTGACGCAATCCCCAGATCAAATCCGAATATTTTTTTCATTGATGTTCCTTTGAGTCTTGACTTTACGACAATATTTTACTATAATCAAGAAAGAGTAAGTTTCATAGATTGATTTGGAAAGCAAACTATAATAAAGATTTATTCTGTGGGGCTCCGGCTTTTGCCGTCCCCTTTTTTCTATAAATGCCGGAATTGGCGCCGCCGGATTATTTCAGAATAGCCGCGGATTAAAATGATTTTATCCGCAAATTTCAAGAAGCCGCGCAGTCATCTTTCGAGTCCGAAGATGTCCTCGTATACGTAATTCCGCACGGCCTGCATTTTGCTTTCGGTTTTGTTTATTTTATCGGCAAGCCGGGCGATTCGGGAAAGGTAATTCGTGTGTGAATGTTTGTGCGCCGCTTCTGGTTCCGATTCCCCGTCCGCAATTTTTCCCGCAAAGTCCAGTTCGGATGCAAACGAATGGTCGCAATGGCAAGTCGATAAAACCAAGTTTCCGCCGCCCGGCAGTTTTTTTCGCACCATTACAAAAAGCTCGTTATTCGCCAATTTGTTATTTTTTATTTTTGTGCGCAGTATCGGCTCGCATTCCTCGTATTCTGCCGGCTTGGTAAGGCGCATCCCGCTTATATAAGGGCCGTTGTAATAAAGGCAGGCGATTTTGTTGTCATCGCGGTCGAATGCGTATTTCACCTGCGGCATGTCGGAATTTTTTGTTTTCAGATACACGGTTGCGCCGCCGAATAATTTCGTGGAACACCCGGATTGCAGCAATTTGTATCTGCCCCTGATCGTCTCGGTAATGGAATATTCGGTCATCATATAGTTCGCGCTGCAAACGGCCATTATGTTTCCGCCTGACAATGCGTATTTTTTTATTTCATCCCCGCAGCTCAGAAATATTTTCTTGTTTATCGGGCCGCCTGGCAGAATCAGCAATTGCGGCATCCAGGATGGCAGATAAACCCGATTTCCATTGCTTTTATCCGATAAAAAAATGTATTCATATTTCGGATAGTTTTGCTTCAAATATCGCATTTGAGCCCGGCTGTACGGTTGGAATGATTCAATCATGGTGATAGATGGATTCTTTTTCATGCAATATATTGTACACGGAATATATGCTTTGTCAATCATGGCCGGCATGTGATTCATAATAAGCGCGACACCTTGCTTATTGTTCAGGCGGGGCGCTCTGTCGCGGCGGCGGATGTTTTTGTTAAATATGCAAGCATTTTGATGAAATCTGCAATTATTTATCAGAAATCCGCCAAAAAAGGCATTTGCAATTTGTCCGATGAATCAGACATAAATATTCGTGGCATTCGTTTCCCGATCATTCGGAAATCCGATATGCTTCAAATTGGCAATGCCCGCATATTCTTTCAATAATTCCGCCAAAAGCAAGATGCATTATTGATCCGGGGTTGCGGATATAATTTTTTTAGGGTCAAAATCATTGAAAATAATATTTTTTCGCGCCCCGTGGAAATCGGGGAAAATCTGAATTACTCGCACAAGCTGGCCTATCCGGCGCCTGCTGAAATCAATCTTTTGAACCTTGGAATTAAACGGGTTAACCCTTTGTTATGACTACAATTTTCCCTTCGACATGTTCGCCCAAAACCAACAAAAAACAAACTGGTGCAGCCGGCGCGATTCGAACGCGCAACCCCCGCCTTCGGAGGGCGGTGCTCTATCCAGTTGAGCCACGGCTGCCCAGCCGCAATTATACATGTCTTTTTGTGGATTTCAAGCGGAGATTTGCGCATCGGCGGTAAAAATACGCGGCGCCGCCATGAAGCAGACATTGGAAATTCGTTGTCAGGCAGAAAATAGAACTATGCTCGAAAAAATAAAATCGTCATTGTGCATTTTTCGTTCGCCTGTCAAAAATGCGCGGACACTTTTTAGAAAATAAAAATAACAAATATGCCGAAAAAGCTGAATTCTTGTCCGTTTACTGGAAAAAAATCGGGCTTTTTTGTCAAGTCCATCTGTCAAGAATTGTTCACTAATCTCTGGCCATGCACAATCCCGGCCGGGTTCGCCGACAGGATTCGGGTTATGGGATTGCACGGCACAGCAGCCAAATTTTTATGTCTGGAGCAGCGCTGCCCGCGTGCACGATCCGTCGGATAACTCCTGTCCGCGGGCCGTCCTGATCAATCAAAACTAATAAGCGAATAATGACGTCTTTTCTGTTT
>JAITBM010000063.1 GCA_031283565.1 Rickettsiales bacterium | reverse complement strand
CTATTGGATTTCGGATTCGGCAAAACGGGCAAATTTTCCGTATCGGGCGGTCCGGCTGCAAAACTTGGCAAGCCTGAGCCTGTCGCGGAAATTCAGATTGTCGACCCGCCGGCGTCGGTCGGCGGCCCGGGGGTGCAGTTTGGCGCGTTTGCAACCGCGGCCGCGGCGAAAAAGCAGCAGGACAAAGTGCAGGCCGTCCTGGGGGCCGGCACATATTTGGAAAAGCACGGCGGGCTGATCCGCGTCCGCGCAAAAATGAGCGATGCCGCCGCTCGGAACATGCGGGCCGAATGCGCGTCAAAGGGCATGGAATGCTTCGTGTTTCACTAAAATGATACTGCTGGACAAATTGATTTTGCAGTTTTCAAAGCTGCCGCGCATCGGCCGCCGGGCCGCCGGGCGCATTGCGATATCGCTTCTGCAAGACAAGGCCCGCGCGAGGGAGCTGGCCGCCGCGCTGGCCGCTGCCGCGGAAAAAATCCGCGCCTGCCCCGTATGCGGCTGCCTTTGCGAGGACGATTTGTGCGAATATTGCGCCGACGGCGCCCGCGCGGGGCTTTTGTGCATAGTGCGCGATTATTCGGACGTGTCTGTTATCGAAAAAGCCGGGGTGTTCCGCGGGCGCTATCACATCATAGGCGGGCTGCTTTCCGGCGCGAACGGGATCACGCCCGGCGATCTCAACATATCGACTTTGGGCGCGAGGATTGAGGCCGAGGGCACGAGCGAGGTGATTTTCGCGCTGCCCAATACTTTGGAGGGCAAGACTACGCAGAGCTATGTCGCGTCCCGGATAGCGGGCGTCGCCTGCTCCGAGCTGGCCAGCGGGGTGCCTCTCGGCGGGGACCTGGATTTTATCGACGACGGCACATTGACGCTTGCATTCGGCGGAAGAAAGAGAGTATAATGCATCGGGTAAAACAAAGGACAAAAGATGAAGAAGGCATTTATGGCAATGGCGGCGGTTGCGGCTTTGGCGGCTTGCGACGGGCGCGAGGCGAAAGAGGGGGATACGATTGCGATTCACTTCGAGGGGTTTCTGGACGGAGCCCAGTTTTCAGGCGGCACCGGCGATGCCGATTTGAAGCTTGGCAGCGGGCAGTTTGTTCCGGGTTTTGAGGATCAGCTGGTTGGAGCGAAAGTCGGCGAAGAGCGCGAGGTGAAGCTGCGCTTTCCAGATCAGTATGTTCCCGGTCTTGCCGGCAAGGACGTCGTGTTCAAAGTGAAAATAAACGGGATCAAATAGATCCCGCTTTTTCATTCGCCGCTTGCGCTTGTCATCGCGCCGTTTGGTCGCGCGGGGCGGAATTGCGCGGCATGCTATTCGACGGGGCAGGATTCAATCGCGGCGCTTATTGTTTTATCCAGGCTTTTGCGCAGCGTCTGGAATTTCTCCCGGTCTCGTTCCGGCAGGCTGTCTATTGCCGGCAGTTTTACCGTCATTGGGTTTACCCGCGTGCCGCTCTTGATTATCTCGTAATGCAGATGCGGGCCGGTTGATATTCCGGTCGATCCCACGTATCCGACGGTCTGGCCCTGCTTGACATGCGTTCCGACGCCTACGCCGCGCTGGAACCGGCTCATGTGGGCATAAAGCGTTTCGTAGGTGGCGTTGTGCCGTATCCGTATGAATTTCCCGTACCCGGCGTTTGTGCCGCGCGCCGCGACGCGTCCGGCCCCGGCGCTTGGTATCGGCGTTCCGGTGCCGGCGCGGAAGTCCACTCCGCGGTGGGCCCGCGAATAGCCCAGCACCGGGTGCTTGCGCTTTCCGCTGAAAGATGAAGTGATCCGCGCGTTGTTTATCGGGGTTCGCTTCAATGATTTTATCGCGCCGCCCCCGCGCTCGTCATAATATCCTCCGCGCCCGTCGGACCGCTGGAAACGGTACATTTTTATCACTCCGCGCCTGCCGGCGTCGAAAAAGAGCGCCAGAATGTTTCCCGTGTTCACGAACTTGTCGGCAAAGTTTTCCTCGTACAGGACGCGGAACTGCTGCCCGGCCCGCATGTCGCGCTCAAAGTCCATTTCGAATGCCAGCAGATCGTACGCGTCGGCCAGCACCGATTCCGGAATTTTGGCCCTTATTCCGGCCGCATAGAATGAATCTCCGTCCGCAATCTCGCCGCTGCGCAAAACTGTCGACACTGTTTTTTCTATGACGGTCGGGCGGCAGATCCAGCCGTCGCCGTTTTTTTCGAAATCGATTTTGTTCCAGGGGCCGGATTGTATGGAAATTTTGCGGTCGTTTTCTCCGGTTTCGATTTTTACTATGTCGCCGTCCGCTTTCAGGCCGTGTATTCCGGCTTCTTTTTTAAGCAATTTTGCTATGTCGAGAATATCCTGCCCGCTGAATCCGTGGGGCGCGAGTATCGCGGATAAAGTGTCCCCGGCGCGAACTGGATGATGGGTGATCTGCGTTATTTCCGGCAGGGCCGTTTTTTTGTCCATGAACAGCGCGGCGGCCGTGATCGACATGGCGGCGGCAAGCGTCGTAAAAATTATGGCTTTTTTCATTTTCCGGCAGTATAATAAAAATATGACTGATAATCAAGCTTTCAAGTTGTTGTCGCGCCGCGCCTGCGCCCGCGATGCCAGGGTTGTGCTGGCGGGTCTGCCAAGCCTTGGGCTGCCGCGGGTTGTGCGGGCGGCCCTATTGCTTTGGCGCGGCGTTCCCGTGGCGAAAATCATTCATAACAAGTGGTTTTACGGACTGCCGTTTTATACTGACCGGCATACTCTGGACCCAAGACCCGATTCCGAGGCTTTGGTCGGCGCGGTTGTGGGGGCGGGGCCGGAAAGGATTTTGGATCTTGGAACCGGCACAGGCTGCCTGTTGTGCGCTATTTTGAAAAATTTGCCTGCTTCCAGCGGTGTTGGAATTGACAGGTCTCGCGCGGCGCTGCGTGTGGCGCGAAAGAATGTGCGGCTGCTGGAACTCGGGGGCAGGGCGGCTGTCGGGCGCGGGACTTTCGCGCGCCCGCGCGTGGTTGAGCGGGATTTTGATGCGATAGTTGCGAATCCGCCGTATATTCCGCGCGGCGATTTGCGGGTGAATGCGGGGGCGAGGCATGATCCGGGCGCGGCTTTGTACGGCGGCGCCGACGGGTTGAAATATTACCGCGAATTGGCTGCGCTCCGCGCCCCGCGCATGTTTTTGGACATC
>JAITBM010000061.1 GCA_031283565.1 Rickettsiales bacterium | reverse complement strand
AAGCTTTACCGTCCCGTTGTTCGTTCCGCTCGCAAGACCAACGCTCTGGACCGCGCTGTCTGCCTTGCCAAGACTGGTTTGCACCGCAGTGGCTAGATCAGTTTTCAAAATCCCGGATGCCGGTTTCTGGTACGCGCTGTCTGCTTTCGCCCCCTGGACGGCGGTTGCAAATCCATCGGCCCGGTTTTGAAACGACTCGGCGTTTGTTTTGAACGATGCAAATATCGTATTGCTGACACGTGTTGCAAGCCCGCTGTCCACATAGCCCTTTGTCGCAATAGTTGGCGCGGAGGCGTGCAGTGGCGACGCAAACAGCATGATGCAAAAAACATGACAAAAATTTCTCATTTCTTATATACACTATAATACTAAGCGAGAGTGTCTTGCAAGGACTTTTTTGTAATTAATGCAAAGGATGCGATTAAATAAAGAGAGCGCGCCGCTTGCCGTGGCGCGGGAAGGGGGCGGCGGATTATTTGTTTTCCAAGCGGCTTTCGCTTTTCGGGATCGGGCCGTCGTATGTCGTCATTCCGTCCCGAATGTGTATCAAGCGCTTGGTATATTGCGCTATGTCGAATTCATGCGTTATCATCACTATGGTTATGCCATGCTTTTTGTTCAAATCTTGCAGCATTTTCAAGATTTCGCGCCCCATTTTCGAATCCAGGTTTCCGGTCGGCTCGTCTGCCAGGATCAGTTTCGGGCTGCCCGCAAGCGCTCGCGCTATCGCAACGCGCTGCCTCATTCCGCCGGAAAGTTGCGTTGGCAGATACTCCTCGTATTTTTCCAATCCAACCTGTGCGATAAAATGCCGCGAGCGGCTTTCGCGCTCGGGGCCGTCCATTCCCCGGTACATCAGCGGCAGCATGACATTGTCCAAGACGCTGCGCTTTGGCAAAAGGTTGAAATTTTGAAACACAAAGCCGATATGCTCGTTGCGGGCCGCCGCCAGATCATCCCCTGTCATTTCCGTGATATTTTCCCCGTACAGCTCGTAGGTTCCCGAAGTGGGCGTGTCCAGCGCCCCGATAATGTTCATGCAAGTGGACTTGCCGGAGCCGGACGGTCCCATTATGGATACGAATTCGCCCTCTTTCACATTGAATGTTATGTCGTGCAGTACGCGCTGCACCCCGCCGACTTCCAGGCGGAAATCCTTGCAAATCTTATCAAGCCTCAATACGTTTTTTACAGAATTTTTCATAATCAGTATCCGCCGAGCGGCCCATAGTAAAGGCCTCCGTTCTCATGCACGCAGTTTTTTATCCTGCTTTCGCCGGATCCCACCACCAGCGTCATGATTGTTCCGGAGTCCGTTGCGATGGCGTCTTTGATCTGCGACGCGGCTCCGCGCAATTTGCAGAAGAATCTGCCCGGCACCTCCGCCGCGAACAATTTATGCCGCGGTGCGGCGGCGCTTCGTCCGATTTCATACAACTGGCATTCCGGAGAGACTATTATTTTGTCGCGGACTTTCGCATTGGTGCCAAGCAATTGGCCCCACCAGCCGCATGTGTCCTCGAAAACCGGAAAATACGCCACCTTGTCTGGATCGGAATCAACCTTGAAAAACTCCGAAAAGTCTATTTCTTTTATTGTTTTTGGCGCGGAATTATCGCGCGACGCTATCTGCCGCCTGGCTTCGCGGTACAAGCCGTCCGCCTTGGCATTCCATACAAGAACCGATTCTCTTCCCATTGTTCCATTATATCACGATTCGCTCTGATTCGAAAACTGTTATCGCTGTGCGCGGAGGGCGCCGCGGTCGTTATGTCGCCTGCTGGCGGCGTCGTTGCCTTAATTGTTTAGATTTTCGTCGGCGCGAAGACAGTATCTCGCATTACATTGCTGATTTTCAAAAAAAATCTGATTTTTGCCAAAAACAAGGCAAAACAATCTGGCTTTTTCATTACGCTTGGCTGTCAAAAAAGTGCCGGCGAAAATCTCGGCACGCACAATCCGCGAAGGCGGGAATTCACTGTTTTTATTCTGGTCATATTTTTAAGAATGATAAGATCGCGCTTATTGCGATGGATTCCCGTAGCTCTATTAGCGGCGCCCGCCTTGATAAAAATGTTGACAAATTAATTATTTAGCGAGGGGGGGGGTACAAACGCCCCAATTCTTGTGGGGCTCGCGCCAATCGGATATATTAGCTTCGTCAAGCGCTACTGTTTTGTATAACGAGCCCTTCCATATTCCGCCCTTGGCGCTGCATTCTTGCTCAAGCATGGCGTCGATCTTTTTCTTGGTCTCGTCCACTGTCTTTACAACCAGGCCGGCCACCTCGGGCGGAAGAACATCTGTGTCGTAATATTGCGTCTCGTCGGGGCGAACGCATGTCTCCTGCGCCTTTGTATAAACCTGCGAATACAGTGTCTTGGCGTTCGGTACGTTTATTCCGTCCTCTCCCATTCGCCCGTCCGTTCCGATTTCGTTCCCGGGCGAGATAAGGCGGCATTTATACGGCGAGCCGTTTGAGCTTGTGTCCGTCGGCGTGCATAGGTCGTCTATGAATTTTGCAAGATAGCCCTCGCAGTTCGCGCGCAGTTTCTGCACATTTGTATCGCGCACATAATCCCTCAGCTTTTCAAGTCCGGGCGGGCCTCCGCCGTACAGTATCGCGCATGTATCCAGTTTCACATGGCACATTTCTTCCGTCAGCAGGGTCGCTTCGGCATTTGACGCGTCTTCGGCCAGATCAGAGGCGAAGCTTTTCATCTGCTCAAGCTTTTCATCATAGCATTGGTTCACGGCGCCGACGCATTCCTCGCGCACATCGGTCGTCTTCTGCCTCTGCTTTTGCGACAGATCCGCCAGGGTCTGCCTAAGATATTCGTCCCAAACCTGATCTGCGACATCCCTGCACTTGTCAAGGCTGGCGGCGGCGGCCTGCTTTTTGCCGTTCAGCATGTTTACGTATGGCAGGTTCAAGCTGTCATGTACCGCGTTCGCCGACAGCGAGATCTGTTTTTCCAGCAGATAAAACTCCTGCGAGTATATCGGCTCGCCCGTGTTCTTCGTTACGAACCGTCCGGATATGTCGAGGCAGTTCACATTGGCGGGCCCGCAGCCGGCCGATCCAAACATATCTTCGCGCACATTCGCAAGACACTGCGTTATGTCGTCCGAATTATGGCTGTCATAGTTGCCTAGGCGGGCCGAGGTCAATTGCTTGGCGGCCTCTTTCTG
>JAITBM010000093.1 GCA_031283565.1 Rickettsiales bacterium | reverse complement strand
CAAGATGAACAGTTGCAACGAAGAGCTTAAAAGTTTGGAAAATATCCAGCTGAAAATGCGGATGGAGGGCACAGCCGAAACGGATCCCGAATATTCAAAAATAAGCAATATTCTCGCAAACTGCAAAAAATTCAATGTCGCGAATATAGAATCCATAAAAAAACTGATGACCGTGTCGACTGTCGCATCCGCAGTGGGCGGCGTGGCGGCGCTGACCGGGACTATCACTTCGGCAATGGCAGTGACCAAGGAAAAAAATGCGGGGACCCAGAATCCATCGAGTGCCGGGAACGCGGAGTCCAAGAAAGCGGTTGATACCAAAGGGCTGAACCTTGCCGCAAATATATCAGCCGGCGTGGCAACAGTGGCAAGCGGGACATCGCTGGCGCTTGGCGCCGCATCCCTTTCAAAACTGAATGCGGACGCCGAAAACGCCAAAAATTGCGAAGCCGCGCTTTAATTTATCGGGCTTAATCGGGATTGTTCCAATGCGTTGCTTATCGAATTGTCCCGCGGCCCCATCGAAGGCGCCCGGATCATGGGGCCGCAAGACAACATAAAATCAAATGGCGCCCGTCCAGCTGCCGGCATCGTTTTTTCGCGATTCTGCCGTTTCCGCGGAGGGCGCGCTGCGAAAAGGGCGAGTCCCCGGACAGTTTTGTAAAACTATTGCCTTGCGCTGGCGCCCGTAATTATCTTTATTTTTTTATTGGCAGCATCGGCATAGAATTGCTGATTGCAGACAGTGAAGAGCCATTGCCCGGACGTCTAAATCTCTATTTGCATGCCTTGGCGGCGACAAGAAATATCCCCTGCCCTGCGGCAGGATGGCATGAAAAAAACAAATACCGCGCATCATTTTCACGCAAACACATTAACTTTCTGCCGCCAATTTAGAGATTCGGCGGCTTTAACGCACAGGCGGGCGACGGGCGGGATTTTTTGAATCGAATTTTTGCATGTTATTCCGGTAATGAGGCATATTGCTGCAGGCTTTTGTGCAGTTCTTTATGAAAAAATATTTGATTCCGCACATTCGATCGCAGGGAATGATTTTTGTCCGCTTCATGCCGATCGGCGCGGCGCTGGGGATTTTGCGGCATCACTTCGTCGAAAAGCGTTTTACCGCGCGAAAAACACGGCGTCTCCGCGAAGCCGCCGCTGCGGAATCCCCGAATTTTGCATTCGGTCATTTTTTCGCCGCAACGCGCGGCGCTTCAACGGCCGGCCCTTGGGCCATGTCCGCTTTCAATCTGCGCAACGTTTTTACGGTTTTTGCGGCGGCGATTTTCCAATTGCAGGTTTTAGTAATTAATTTTTTCCCGAATTTCATGGATATTTCGCGCAGCCGCCCGCTGTTATAAATTTCAATTATCTTATCCGACATATCTCGGACATCGCGCGGATCAAACCGGCACTCCGGGGCGATGATTTCGGCAACGGACGAATTATTCGATCCTATGCACGGCGTGCCGACCGTGTAAGCCTCGAGCACCGGCATTCCGAGCCCCTCGTACAATGACGGGTAAATCGCGGCCCGGGCATTGCCGGTCAGCCGGATTATGCTGGCGGTGGATAAAAATTGTTTCGGCAAAACCACTTGCTTGCCGATTTTGCATTTCGGATATGCAATCAGCATTTCTTCTATCTCTGTTACCATATCAGAATTGCCTTCCAGGTAGGAGGTGATGACCAGCCGCGCTTTTTTCGGAATTTTGCCCGATGCGCGCGCCATGGCGAAGGCTTCGACCGTCCGCAGCACATTTTTTCTGCGATGCCCGCCAAGCCCGGCGATGATATCGTCATTCCGCAGCCGCGCAGCACTTGGCGCTTTGCTCCATTCCTTGTCGGCGCCGCCCATGATGACGGTAATGTCTCGCGGCAACCGTTCGGCGATTTTCATGCAATCGGCCCGCGTATTTTCGGAATTTGCGAAAACATGATCCAGCTTGCGCGCATAAAAAAGAATCTCCCGGAGCACCTCCTGCGTGGCATTGTTGCACTTAATCTCTGCCATCGGAAACAATTGCGGGATAAAATCATGTATGATCCCAACCAAAGATCTGATTTTCGATAATTTTTGCGGATTCGATATCACATCCAGCAGTATATATTCGCCGGGATAGCCAAAAAACATAAAATCATACGCCTGCGAGAAACGCTCGAAATCCGCCCATTTTACCACGCGGACATTTTTCGGCAGCAACACGTCTTTTCCTATATTAACATCATTCTTGAAAATGACGTCAATCTCAATGTCGTCGTATTTCGCCATTTCGCAAAGCAGCCCGCGGCAATAGCCCCCGATGCCGCGCTTTCCGCCGAAGACCATTCCGCTGCCCTCGAACAAAACCCTGATCTTATTTTTACGCGGAATATCGTTTTCTGCCTCATCCCAATAATCGAACGGCATGCGGTCCAGAATTATGCGCATGTCCCCGGCAATTTCGGCCACGCTCGCAAGATCCACGCCGACGCTTTGCCTATAAGAATCCCTGGACTTTTTGTCCATGCGGATGCCGAGCACGCGCGTGCGCACGACAAAGCCGTCGTCATGCCTCGACAGCACAGGGACAAAGCCGAACAGATACAGCCTTTTTTCGCCGTGGCCCTGCTTTTTATAATACAGCGGCAGCCCCATCAGCCAGAATATTTTTCTGCTGCCGTCTGAAAATCTTTCCGCGCCGAACAATCTCATTCTGCATGCCTTTTATTTAGCAAAAAAAACATACATGATCAAACCCGGGCGCGCAATTAAAAAACTTGACAGAATTCAGAAACATATGCTTAAAAAAGAAGGGGGCGATGAAGCGGAGCACTGTTTCATCGCGCTTCGCATGCGGCTGCGGCCAAGATTGCGCGGCGGACCGCAAAGACATTTTTATTTTGCGAAATTATGGCAAAAGCAGCGGGGCCGCAATGCACTGCATTCGCGAAAGCAGGGACAAAAACGATGTCATTCCTGCGCATGTCGTGAATTTCGCAGACACTTTTTTGAAAGCTAAACGTGATGAAAAATCCAGATTTTTTTGCCTTGTAATTGGCAAAAATCTGGCTTTTTCTTGAAAACCAGCAGTGTGTAATACGAGATGCCCATTGCAGCAAAAAGTGTCTGCGAAATTCTTGACATTTACAATTCCAGGGCCGCCAGGCCGGGAAGGGACGCCCCTTCTATAAATTCCAAAAACGCCCCGCCGCCCGTCGACACGTATGTCATCTTGCCCTTCACCCCCGCCGCCTCCAAAGCGGCGACAGTATCTCCGCCGCCGACCAGGGATTCCAACCGCCCCGCCGCCGATCTTTCCGCGACATGCCGCGCCAAGTCGAAAGTTCCCCTTCCCCAAAGCGGGCCCCATTCCGCCAGGCCCAGCGTCCCGTTCCACACCAGCATTTTCGATTCGTCCACCGCCGCCTCGAATTCCATTATCGATTTCGGGCCTGCGTCCAGCACCAGATCGTCCGGTTCCAGGGCCGCCCGATCCTTGTCCGCCCTGTGGGCGGCGCCCGGAGTTCGCTCTTTGGACGTCCCCTTGTCTACCGGCAGTATTATTTTATCCCCGAACTCTTTCATTATGTCCAGGATCGCCGCCCGCATGCTTTCATCCCAAAGCGGCTCGGCTATGTTTTCGGCGCCGACGGCTATGCAAAAGCTGGTGCCAAGGCCCCCGCCTATGATCAGCTTGTCGCACAGGCGCGCCAGCGCCTTTATAACCCCGACCTTGCTTTTCACTTTCGCGCCCGCGATTATGCCAAGCAGCGGGCGTTTCGGATTTTGCATCAGGCTGCCAAGCCGTCCCACTTCGCGCCGCAGCAATTCGCCCGCGAACGACGGCAGAAATCGCGTTACCGCATCCACGCTCGCGTGGGCCCTGTGCGAGACCGCAAACGCATCGTTAACGTAATAATCGAAGCCTTGCGCAAGGCGCCGAGCGAAATCCGCGTCGTCCGCCTCCTCTTCACGGTAATACCGCAGGTTTTCCAGCAGCGCCACGCCGCCGCATTCCATGGCGCCAATAAATCCCCGGTCCAGGCAATCCGGCACGAACACAACCGGGCGGCCGAGCAATCGCTCGAGCGCCCGGGCCACCGGCGCAAGCGACAGGCCGGCATCGCGCCCGTTCGGCCGCCCAAGATGGGCCATGACGGCGACGCGCGCACCCGCGCCAATCAGGCGCCGCAATGTCGGCAAAGACTGCTCTATCCGGAATTCGTCCGTTATGCGCCCGTTTACAATCTGCACGTTGAAGTCGTCCCGCACCAGCACGCATTTTCCGGCAAGATTTTTCATATCGTCAATCGCGAGCATATTTTCTCCTTGTTCCAGCACCATACAATATCAAAGGCGGGCAAGGCAAATGAAAAAAAGGGCGGCCGCCATTTCGCTTTTATTGCAGGGATGATTATTTCAAGACTGCGAGCAGGGTCTTCCAGAAATTTTTCATGCTGTTGTTGCGCCAGACCATCAGGCCTATGACGGATATGGCCAGCGCCTCGGTGACGACCCCGAACGTCATCAGCTCCAAGGCCCACAGGTTGCCCGCAAGCTCCCTGGTCCTGGTTCCCCGCGCGGCATGCCGGACCGCCAGCAGCGACGCGATCAGCCCCGTCATGAAAAACACCAGCAGCACCGGAACCGATTCTGTTATCGCAAACAGCAGCAGGCACAGCAGGCCGCACAGCCTCATGAACCACTTCGCATGCCGGTAGTGGCCGGGCGTCATGAATCCGGACGGCTTTACCGCGCCGAAAGCCAGGGTCATCGCGCAAATCAATGCCGAAAGCGCCAATGCCCCTATGTGGGCTATCGTCAGCCGGCCGAGCTGGCCGAAGCGAAAATATTCGGGCTGCATTGCTATCGCGACGCCTATCGCGCCCATGATCAACGTCGTAAATCCCCCCGCGGGCTTGCTTTTTCGCCCGAAAAATCCGGCAGACACTCCGAACAAGACGGCGCCTATCATGAGCAGGATGCTCTCCCATTCGCGGGGCGCGCTTGCAGCCGCGGCCCCCATGCCGATCGCAAGCAGGCCCAGCTTTATCCATTTCCGGGCCTTCGGCTCGATATTTTGCCACCACTTCGGCATTTTTGGGTTTATCGCCCGCAAGCGGGCTGTCGCATCCATGCACAGCAGAAACACGCAGCATGCCGCGATGAAAGGAAGGACGCTCGATCCGTCCCTTATCGCCGCCCAGTTCTGCCCGGGTATCAGAACCCCGAGCATAATCAGCTCGACCCAAAAGGCCAGATTGAATTCGCGCGTCTTCTTTACCGGAAAAAACGCCGCGTTTATACAATCCGAAAGAGCATAGGCGCACCAGCCGACGGGCAGCATCAACACCGCGCTCCGCAAAAATTGCGGAAGCGCGAGTGCGGCGTTGTTAAAGCTCGCCGCGGCCGATGGCAGAATATCGTTCATTTTTTCTTTGCGTATCTTATCTCTGGCGATATACTATTGAAATTATGGCGCAAAAGCAAGACTTTTTTGACCGCGGCGTTTTCACTGTGAAAAACGGGCGCGTGAAGCTGGGGCGCGGAGGGTACATGACCACGGCCGACGCAGTAAGCCTTGCCGCCGCGTGCGTTCCGCTGGCGGGCGGG
>JAITBM010000048.1 GCA_031283565.1 Rickettsiales bacterium | reverse complement strand
TCAGACGTGTGCTCTTCCGATCTCTTTGTCGGGAAGCAAATCCCCCAGGATCATGCGGCCCGCCGTCGTATTCACGCGGGCGCCGCGCCAGCGCGAGACTATCGGCTCGTGCAGCGTTATGACCTTGTTCTCCAAGGCCAGCTTTATCTCGTCCAGGTCCGCGAACGACGGAGATTTCCCATTGTGCTCCCCATCCATCAGCGACAGGTAATAACAGCCGAGGATCATGTCCTGGGACGGCACTATCACGGGACGGCCCGACGCCGGCGAAAGGACGTTGTTAGACGCAAGCATCAGGGTTCGCGCCTCTAGCTGCGCCTCCAGCGAAATCGGAACGTACACCGACATCTGGTCGCCGTCGAAGTCAGCATTGAAGCCCTTGCACACCAGCGGATGCAGCCTTATCGCCTTGCCTTCTATCAATTGCGGCTCGAACGCCAATATGCCGAGCCTATGCAGCGTCGGCGCGCGATTCAGCAGCACCGGGTGCTGGTGGACCACTTTCTCCAAAATATCCCACACTATCGGCTCTTCATTCTCAACCATTTTCCGCGCGGCTTTCAGAGTGTTCGCGTAATCGCCGGCAAGCAGTCCCGCAAACACGAATGGGCGGAACAATTCCAGCGCCATCGTCTTCGGCAAACCGACCTCGTGCAACTTCAATGTCGGACCCGACACTATCACGCTGCGGCCGGAATAATCGACGCGCTTGCCAAGCATGTTCATGCGGAAGCGCCCGGACTTCCCGCGCAGCGAATCCGACAATGATTTCAGCGGGCGCCTGTTCTGCGAGACCAGGGGGCGCGTCTTGTGCCCGTTGTCGAACAAAGCGTCCACCGATTCCTGCAGCATGCGCTTTTCGTTCCTTATTATAATTTCAGGCGCGTGCAGGTCCGATAATTTCTTCAGACGGTTGTTGCGTATTATAACGCGCCTGTAAAGATCGTTCAAATCGGAAGTCGCCACGTGTCCGGCCTCCAATGTGACGAGCGGCCTCATGTCCGGCGGTATCACCGGCAGGACATCCGGAATCATCCATTCCGGGCGCGATCCGGAATCCAGAAACGATTCCACCAGCTTCAAATGCTTGGCTATCATGCGGCGCCTCGCGTCCGATTTCGCCTCCGTCAGCTCGGCCCGCAGGCGCCTCCTTTCGTCCCCCATGTCCATCGCGGATATTATCTGCATTATTCCCTCGGCACCGATCCCGACCCGGAAGTTGTCCGCGCCGAATTCCAGCAGTGCGTCCTGGTACTGCTCTTCGGATATCACGTCGTACAGTTTCAGGCTGGTAAGCCCCGGCTCTGTCACTATGTAAGCGTCATAATATATGACTGACTCCAATTTCTTCTGCGGGATGCCGTCCAAAAGCGTCGCGACTTTTCCCTCGCGCAGAAACCATGTGTGCGTGACCGGTATCGCGAGCTTTATGTGCCCCATTCGCTCGCGCCGCACTTTCGAATCCGTCACCTCCACGCCGCAACGCTCGCACACCAAGCCGCGGAACTTTATCCGCTTGTATTTCCCGCATGCGCATTCATAGTCCTTCACGGGCCCGAAGATCTTCTGACAAAACAGGCCGTCCGGCTCCGGCCGCAGCGAATGGTAATTTATCGTTTCGGGCTTTTTCACCTCTCCTTTCGACCAAGCCAGTATCTCTTCCGGCGAGGCTATCGATATCCGCACGGAATCGAACTGCTCCTTGGTCTCTATCTGACCAAATACTTTTTTCAAAAGATCATTCGCCATATTTTTTCCTTTTTTTGGATGGTCCGCGTGAAATTCCCGCCATCATGGGCCCGTTTTTGACGCGAACCGCTAGCCGTTTTGTATTGTTCTTTATCGTTTTTTCCAAATCCCTTATCTCTTGCATCATTTCCCCGCGCCTATATCCGCATGGTGCTTTAAACGATCAGGGCGTATCAATCCGAGCCGGTTGTCAATTGAATTAAATCCAGCATCAACCACCTTGAATCGAGAATCCATTGCATTAAACCCAGAACAGACAAGACTGGAAAACGCATGCGCGTCACAAACTATTTCTACGCCGGACATTCCGCCGCGCCAGCCGTTCAAAAAGCCCGCCCCGCTATCCCTAGTTTTTACATCCGTCATGTTTTCTCCTTTTTCAGATCGGGCAGGCCCCCGCCGGCTAGCGGGGATCTTCCTGAGGCTTCAAGTTCAACCCCAGTCCGCGGAGCTCGCGCACGAACACGTTATAGGCCTCCGGCGTTCCCGTCTGTATGTCATCGCTGCCCGATATTATCGATTCGTACATCTTGTTGCGGCCAGTTATGTCGTCAGACTTCACGGTCAGCATTTCCTTCAGCAGATGCGCCGCGCCGTGCGCTTCAAGCGCCCAAACCTCCATTTCCCCAAGCCTCTGGCCGCCGAAATGCGACTTTCCGGACAGAGGCTGCTGAGTCACAAGACTGTACGGGCCGACAGACCGCGCGTGAATCTTCTCGTCCACAAGATGGTGCAATTTCATCATGTACATTATTCCAACGGTCACTTCCCGCGCGAAAGGCTCGCCGGTCATGCCGTCGTACAGCCTGAACTGCCCGCTTGGCGGCAGGCCCGCCATTTCCAGCATATTTTTTATATCATCCGCCGAAGCCCCGTCAAACGACGGCGTCGCAAACGCCACTCCGTCTTTCAGCAGGTTCGCCTGGGCCCTGACCTCGGCATCCGTCATTTTTCCAAGAGATGCCAGGACATCCCTGCCGTATACCGCGCCTATCTGGTCGCGCAGGTCGCTTGTTGTCGCGCGCTTCGCTTTTATCGACGCGAGAGTTTCGCCTATCTGGCGGCCCATGGCCCAGCCCGCCGCGCCAAGATGCGCTTCCAACAGCTGGCCTATGTTCATGCGGCTTGGAACCCCAAGCGGATTCAGCACTATGTCGACAGGCGTTCCGTCCTCCATGTACGGCATGTCTTCTATCGGCACCACTTTCGAGACTATGCCCTTGTTTCCATGGCGGCCCGCCATCTTGTCCCCCGGCTGCAGCTTCGTCTTGTGCGCTATATACACCTTGATTTCCTTCAGTGTGCCGGCCGCAAGCGAATTCGTCTCGCGGATTTTTTCAATCCGGCGGTCCGCCTTTTCATCCAAGTCCTTCAAAGCCGCAATATGCTCCCTTATCAGTTCAGATATCTTGTCGGCTGATTCTCCCTTAAACGATAGCTTCTTCAGATCGGACGGCTTTATCGCCGCGATTATCTCGCCGTTCAGCTTCTTGCCTACGAACGGCTTGCCGGTTCCCGCCGCGCCGTCTATCTGTACGCCGTCCGCCAGCTGGAACAGCTGGTCTGCAAATCCATTTTCCAATATGTCCTTTTCCGCATCGCGGTCCAAGTTCACCTGCTCTATCTTCTGCATCTCTATCATCATGGTGCGCTCGTCCTTCTTGACGCCGTGGCGCGTGAGCACATTTACCCCGATGACCACGCCCTCCTCGTTCGGGCCGACCCGCAGCGACGTGTCCTTGACCGACAGAGCTTTCTCGCCGAATATGTTCCGAAGAAGAAGCTCCTCGGACGTCAGTATGGTCTCGGCTTTCGGCGTCACGCGGCCAACCAGTATGTCGCCCTGCTTTATGTGGGCCCCGACATAAATTATTCCCGATTCGTCCAAGTTCTTCAGCGCCTCTTCCGAAACATTCGGAATGTCGCGGGTAAAGACCTCGGGGCCAAGCTGGGTGTCCTTGCACTTGAATTCCTTTTCCACTATCTTTATCGAAGTGAAAACATCGTCGCGCGATATCCTTTCGCTTATAACTATCGAGTCTTCATAGTTGTACCCGCGCCACGGCACGAGTGCCACCAACACGTTTTTGCCAAGCGCCAGGGATCCGTACTGGGTGCTGGATCCGTCCGCTATCACGTCGCCGACCGCTATCCGATCCCCGACTTTGACGATCGGCTTTTGGTGCAGTATCGTGTCGCAGTTCGACCGCGTGAACTTTTCCAAATTATAGATGTCCACCCCGGACACAACGCCCCGGCTGTTCATCCTTTTCACCACCACCCTGTTCGCGTCCACAAAATCCACCGCGCCGGCATGCTTGGCCATCTTCACCGTGCGACTGTCCCGCGCGACTTCGCGCTCTATGCCGGTTCCGACTATCGGCGAGTCCACCCGCATGAGCGGAACCGCCTGCCTCTGCATGTTTGATCCCATCAGCGCCCTCTGCCCGTCATCGTTTTCCACGAACGGGATCAGCCCCGTCGCAACCGAAACTATCTGGCGCGGCGCGACGTCTATCAGCTCTATTTCGCGATTGGGTATCATCGTAAATTCGCCGCCTTCGCGCGCTGTCACGAATTCGTCCCACAGCATCCCCTCCTCTGTTATAGACGAATTGCCCTGCGCTATCTTGTAATTCATTTCCTCGTCCGCAGTCAGGAACACTATCTCGTCAAGCACCTTGCCGTTCGACACCTTGTAATACGGCGTTTCCATAAATCCGAACGGGTTCACCCGCGCATAGGTCGCCATGTGGGTTATCAATCCTATGTTCGCGCCCTCCGGCGAATTTATAGGGCACAGGCGCCCATAGTGCGTCGGATGCACGTCCCGCACGTCTATTCCCGCGCGGTCCCGGTTAAGCCCGCCGGGCCCCGTCGCCGACACGCGCCTTTTGTGCTCCAATTCCGCGAGCGGATTGTATTGATCCATGAACTGCGAAAGCTGCGATGTCCCGAAGAATTCCGCTATCAGCGCCATGAGCGGCTTTGGATTGATCACGTCCGACGGCGACAGGCTCGCTATGTTAGGGCTGGACAGCTGCTCGCGCACATTCCTTTCCACGCGGGCGAGCCCTATGCGGAACTGGTTTTCCAACAGCTCGCCCACGCTGCGGATGCGGCGGTTCGACAGCGAGTCCTGGTCGTCTATCGAATCTTTTTTATCTATTATGTTCGCAAGCGTCCTCAATATCGCGAGTATGTCCGCCTTGACCAGCAGGCGGTCTTCCTCTGGCTTTTTTCCGGAATCTATCCCGACGCGCTTGTTAAGCTTGAAGCGCCCCA
>JAITBM010000094.1 GCA_031283565.1 Rickettsiales bacterium | reverse complement strand
CGCAGACAGGGTTGGAACCGCTGAATCCAAGCGCCGAGCGAGATCTGAGGCGGATAATAAAATATGCGCGAAAGCGCGGCATAAGGCTGCTGCTGTACAAAGCCCCGTCATCAGATCTTAATAAGAAGAAAACAATAAATTACATCCGTGAATTTGCCAAGAAAAACGATGTGCCGTTTATTGATTTTAACGAAAACTTAAAAGCGTACCATCATTTGTCATTCCCAAAAGCGGCGGCGATGACCGCCATGCTTGGAAAATATCTGGCCGGGCATTATTCTTTCCCCGACAAGCGGACAGATCCGAAATATGCCGATTGGAATAAATCGATAGATTTCTATAAACAGCAGGAATTAAAATACTATTTGAATAATAATAATGATTTTGCCGATGTTTTGAGAAAATTAAATAATCCGAACTATGTCGTCATTGTAGCCGCAAGGGACAGCACGGTTCGCAAGGACGGGGAAATAAGGCGCGATATCATAGATGCTTGGAAAAATCTTGGTTTGGATGCCGGAATACTGGATAAGTCGCATTATCACTTTTCATATATCGCGCTTGTCGACGGCGGAAAAAAGATTTATGAAAGCCGCGAAAAAGAAGCGGATCATAAAATCAGTTGGAAAAATTATATCCCCGGACTGGGGCGGGTGCTTGTTGAGAGCAAGGGTGGCTGTTGCGATATCGGAGAAATTGCGAAAATAAAAATAGACAATGCCAACAGGTCGCTAAATCGCAGAGGTTTTAACATTTTGGTTTATGACAAAATAATGGACGATATAATCCGAATTTTTCATTTTGATACTTTCGACATCGGTTATGATAAAAAATAAACAGAATGTCCCATAAATAGGCAGCTAGCGTCTACGGGTGGTATTTTCTGGCGGAAATCTAAGCAAAAATCGAAGTGGCTATGCTTAAAATCAAAAATTCTGCCTATTCATGGGACGTTTCGAAAATAAATATGCATAGTTCGCACGAGTGCAAATTTTAGATCGCGCGATAGCGCCGCGCGAATGAATCGTAGAAGCTGGCGAACGAATCGTTTTCTATCGATCGGCGGATATCGCGCATAAGGTCTTGGTAAAACCATAAGTTGTGCTGCGACAGCAATATCGCCGCCAGAATTTCACGGCACTTGCACAGATGATGAATGTACGCGCGGGATAATTTGCAAGCCGGGCATTTGCATTCTGCATCAAGCGGCGCCGGGACGTCTCTAAACTTCGCCCCCAGAAGGTTCAACGTACCGCGCCGCGTAAAAGCCTGGGCAGTACGGCCCGCCCGAGTCGGCATCACGCAATCGAACATGTCGACCCCCCGCGCCACCGCTCCAAGAATATCGAGCGGCGTCCCGACGCCCATCAGATAGCGCGGCTTGCCTTTTGGCAGCAGGTCGTTTTCAAGATCTATCATTGCAAACATGACGTCCTGCGGCTCTCCGACTGCAAGGCCGCCTATCGCGAATCCGTCGAATGGAATGCATGTCAGACTTTCGGCCGATTTTTTACGAAGGTCCGGCATGTCGGCGCCCTGCGCTATGCCGAAAATCCCATAACCCGGACGCTGGACGAAAGCCTCGAAGCTGCGGCGCTCCCATCGGCTGATTTTTTCTATGCTTTTTTCAACGGTTTCGCGCGGCGCGGGCAACCTCAGGCATTCGTCCAGCGCCATAGTGATGTCGCTGTCCAGCCGGCGCTGTATTTGAACGGAAATTTCCGGACTCATGAAATGTTTCGCGCCGCCGTCGACATGCGACGTAAACTCTACCCCATCTTCCGTATGCTTCACCAGATTCGAAAGCGACATTATCTGAAATCCGCCGCAGTCCGTTAGTATCGGGCCGCGCCAGCCGCCGAACTTGTGAAGCCCGCCCATTTTTTCCACCAACTTGCCTCCTGGCCTCATCATCAGATGATAAGTGTTGCCTAGTATCACTTCCGTGCCGGCCGCCGCCACCTGTTCCATTGTCAGCGCCTTTACCGTCGCCGCAGTTCCGACCGCCATGAAAGCCGGCGTCTCGAAAGTTCCGTGCGCCGTTTCCGCGCGACCGCGCCGCGCGGATTTGTCAGTATGGATCAGATCGAATTTCAGCGGCATTTAATCTTCCTTTTTGAATAACAGGCAGCAGTCGCCATACGAGAAAAATCTGTATTTTTCCCTTATAGCATGGGCATAGGCCGCGCGTATTTCATCCATTCCCGCAAATGCCGACGCCAGCATGAACAGAGTGCTTTTCGGCAGATGAAAATTCGTGAGCAAGGCATCCGTCGTGCGGAATTCGTGTCCCGGGGTTATGAAAATATCCGTCGAGCCGTCGAACGGCGCGACGCGGCGGCCGTCCGGCGCCACCGCCGCCGCGCTTTCAAGCAACCGCAGCGATGTGGTGCCAACCGCTACCACGCGCGTGGCCCCGTTTATCGCCGCCGCCTGCTCCAGTGTTATGACTCCGCGTTCCGCATGCATTTTGTGACGGTCCGTGTCCTCGGATTTCACCGGCATCCATGTGCCCGCCCCGACATGCAGAGTAATGCGTACTATTTTCGCGCGGCGTTCGATTTCATCCAGCAATTCTTGCGTGAAATGCAGGCCTGCGGTCGGCGCCGCCATGGAACCGGGCGCGGCCGCATATACGGTTTGGTACCGCGCGGCGTCACCGTCGTCCGCCGGTCTCTTTACATAGGGCGGCAGCGGCATTTTTCCCACGCGTTCCAGCGTTTCAAAGACTTCTTCTTCAAATTTCAAAAGCAGGCCGCTTTCGTCATTCTTGCCGATGACTTCAATCCTCGTTCCATCGCCCAGCCGCAGCTTGTCTCCGACATTTATTTTTTTGAATTTTTTGCAAAGCCCCCATGCGCCGCCGCCTTCGAAAGT
>JAITBM010000024.1 GCA_031283565.1 Rickettsiales bacterium | reverse complement strand
TATTTGTTGTTTTTGCGCGGGCGCACGCTTTCGGGCTCCACGCCGAAATCGGATTTCAGTATGTCATCCCACTTTCTGCCCCCCCTGGCGTCCACGACGAGCAACGCGTTCGGCAAAATATCGTCATGCGTTATGTCCAGAACGAACAGCAGCTTGTGCGAGGCATCGTAAAAAGCCTTTATTTTCACGGGACCTATTTCGCGCAGTTCGGCCGCCACCCCGCCGATCGACCCTTGCGGCGACAGCGACACTAGCGGAGTTCCGTCAAAATCCTGTCTGATGCCTGCCATTCTCTCACATTTCCGATTATTTCCTTTTTGCGAGCGGCGCGAATTGGTACGCAATTTTGCAATGCTCGAAGCAGTACGGCTTTCCGGAGAAGCATTTGGCCCCGCAGAAATGGAACTGATCCGAATCCGGATCCCCCATCGGCCACCGGCATTGGTCCTGCTCCAGCGCCATCATAGCCGCATTGTGGTGGATTTTGCATGCGGATTTTGATTTCGCCGCCTTTTTTGCCATTGCCTGAATTTTTGGCGCCGGCGCAGCCTTTTTTCTTGGCGCAGCCGATTTTTCGGCCGCATTCAGCCCCATGCGGTTTATCTTGCCGACCACCGCGTTTTTCGTCACTCCCAGCTTTTTGCCTATGGCCGCCGTAGACAGGCCTTTGTTGAACAAAGTTTTCAGCTGCGAAACCATCGCTGCGGTCCAAGAATTTGCTGTTGCCATGATAGCCCTCGTTTTGATACAATATTACAAAACATCCCCGCGCAAGTAAAGGGGAAAAGATTGCAGGTTCGCGCTTGACATTTATCTATGTATTTTCAATAATCCTAGCGCTGGCGATAGCTTGGAGGGACGGAGCAAGCCGGATTATTCCGGATGCGCTGCTGTGGCCGCTAGCCCTTGGCGGGATTTTCGCCTTTGGGGGAAACAGCGGGCATGCCGCGGCAGCGGCGGCCGGATACGGGCTTGGATTCGCCCTCATGCGCTTGGGAATCAAAAAAGAAGCGCTTGGGTTCGGGGACGTAAAGCTGCTGGCCGTGGCGGGATTGTGGCTTGGAATAGACGGACTCTCGGCCGCAGTGATTTTTGCCTGCGGAATCGGCATAGCATGGGGGCTCGCCGCAAAACAAAAATCAGTGCCGTTCGCGCCGTTTTTATGCGCCGGAGCGGCGGCATACTATATCCTGAGGCACCTTGCGGTCTTTTAGGATTACATTAAGGAAGTGAAATGAACGGTTTTACCAGCGAAGAATTGGACCTTACCGCCGGGCAGATGCTGCGGCAGGCCAGAACGACAGGGCGGCGCAAGCGCGAGCTGAACACCGTGGCCCGGGTTTTATGCATACGCGAAGAGTTTTTGGAGGCGTTTGAAAACGACGATTTTTCCAAAATTCCGGAATTGGTTTATATCCTAGGCTTTGCACGAAATTATGCCATGGAGCTGGACCTGGACCCGTATGTCATCGTAGACAAGATAAAAAAGCAGATGGGATTGGTCGAGGAGCAGGACGCCATAGAAATAGAGGGCGAGGAACCGCCAAGCGCCGCCGACAGGCCCCTGCAATCCGCCAAGGGGGGCCAGTGGCTGCGCAGGAACAAAATAAAAATAGCGGTTTCAGCCGCAATGCTGTCCATAGCCGGATCGGGCGCCATGCTTGTCATGCTGAACCAACCGCCCCCCCCGGTTCCGGCGGCCTCCGCGCCGGCCACGCCGGAGACGAAATACAATCTGCCGGTCGGGCGCGAGTACGGCGCCAGAAACCGCGACTACGCCCCCATAGTTTTGCAGGCGACCGGAACGGCATGGATGCAGATAAAGAACGCGACCGGAAACGTTGTTTTCGAACACTCCATGGCTGCCGGAGACGTATATTACGCGCTGACCGGAAGCATAGCCACCATCGGCAACGCCGGGGCGGTCGACGTGTGGGTGAACGGACGCGAAATCCCAAAGCTCGGGGCCGAACGGCAGCGCGTTCTGGATGTCCTGCTGACGCCGGAAAACCTGATCAAATAAAGTCCCGTGTCATTGCTGTGCATGCCGCGGGTTTCGCCTACGCTTTTTTTGACAGCCGAACATGATGAAAGGCCCGATTTTTTGCCTTGACAGGGGCAAAAATCCGGCTTTTTCTTGCAAATTAGCAAGAGGCAATCAGCGCCATAAAAAATGTCAATGAAATTTTAAACATTTGCACTGTTTCGCGGGCTCTGCCGCGAGATAAAAATGGAAAAACATAAACTAACTGCTGGTTATTATGCCACAAAGAAAGCGATGCCGCGGGACAATGTGGCATTGCGCCAAGACAAAATGTCTCTTTTCTTGCGGGCCGGATTTTGATATAATTATCCGGATTTGAAGAAGTTGCCATGCTTTTTTTTATTCCTGTTCGCACCGCTTGCAATGCAAGCGGCCGATGATGTTGTCCGGCCATCCCGCGGCGTGGCCGCCAAGTTGATCCGAGGGGACGAAGCCGAACCGCAGGAGAAGACCGCCGCCGTTCAAGATGCGGCGCCAGTGCGGGCCGCCAGAATTTCCCAATCATCAATCCGGAAAGATTCCGGCGCCGCTGAACGGAAGGCAGGCGCTTCCATAGTCGAAAGACAGTCCGGCGCCCGCGCCGGCGGCGGATCGCCCGAGGCTCGCGCGGGCGCCGTCATATCAAGAGCGGCGGCGGCTTCGTCTGTTCATGGCGAAGTTACAGAGCCTGCCCGCGCAAATCGGAGCGCCGCGCCCGGCGGATCAAGCGCCGCAGTTCGCAGCGGACCGGAAGGCGAAGCCGCGGCCCGAAGCGCCACGCGCGGATCCGAAGCCGGGCGCAAAGCCGACGCGGAAGCGCGCGGGGACATTTCCGTCAAAGTCCGCGGGGCCGCAAAGCCGACAACGCGCAATTCCAATTCAGGGCTGCGCCCGTCGGTTGCCGAAGTCGGCGGGCGGGCCGTCATCGGGCGCACCGGCATTATGACCGGATCGAACATAGACGAGGAAATCGACAAGCGGCAGCCCCGCCGCGCAAGGACCGCCGCGGCATCGGAATCAGTCGCCGCCGCCGAGAATATTTTCGCAGGCAAAAAGGAGGAAATTTCAGCAGCAGCCGAAATATCCGAATGCTCCGCCGCGTATTTCGACTGCATGAATCAGTTCTGCAATGTTCTGGACGCGAACCAAAAGCAGTGCACCTGCTCAAACCGCCTCAGCAGCTACAAGGCGACCGAGGATTCCCTTTCGAACGCAAACAACGAGCTGAACGATGTCGCGCAGCAGATACGCTATGTCGGACTGTCTGCGGACGAGGTGCGTTCGATTCTTAAAGAGACCGAGGCCGAGCAGGTCATGAGCTCCCTTTCCGACACAACGCAGTCCCGCAAAATGCTCGAACAGATCGAAAGCATGATCAGAAATCCGGAAAGCGGATCATCGTCTTCTTCCGGCGGCAGCTCCGGCCTGGACTTCGAGCTGGATTTTGGCGGAAGCAGCGACTTTTCCGACATGGGCAATCTGTTTTCCAACAATGCCAGCTTCGCCAACATGCGCGGGACCGAACTTTATTCCGCCGCCAAAAGCAAGTGCAAGTCGATCATGACGCGATGCGCCCCAAAATCTGCGGACCAGGGCATAATCTCCGGGCAATACGAAATCGAAATAGACAAGGCATGCGTCGCCTATGAAGCCGGGATGAAAAAAGCCATTCAGAATGTCAAGACAAATGTGAGATCAGCGATACAAATGCTGCAGAAGGCCCGCCTCGCCGTGCTCGAAAGCCACAACGAATACGACGCGCGCGGCTGCGTCGGCGCGCTCGATTCCTGCATGAAGGACGACATGGTGTGCGGCGAAAAATACTATAAGTGCATCGATCCGGACAAGAAAACCGTCGATGAAAGCGGCAAGGTCATTCCGGGAAGCGACATCACGGGCGTGGGCGAATCCATGAAAGACTATAGCGCGGCAAGCTTGGATACGCTTGCCGGTCAGACATCGTGCACCACTTCTAATGATCATGCTGATCTTAAAAATGGCTGCAAGATTATCAAATACCTCAGGAACAAAATCGGGGAATCAAGCGGCGGAACATTGGTTTCCGGATTCTGCCGACCGGTGCTGGATCGGTGCCGCCAATTCACCTATCAGGACGGAGTATACGTGCCGAATAATTCCATCGTCAAGTCTTATTTGGAACGCGCAATGACCCAGATATATGCAGCCAAGAACAGCATCATGACCGAATACGCGTCGACTTGCATAGCCGATGTATCCGCATGCTATAACAGCCAGATAACACAGGTCCAGTCATACGCAACGGGAATAAGCCTTACCCCGGATCTGGTCAAGCCCGTGCTGATGGGCGCATGCAGAAATGTCGCATTATCCTGCGCCTATGCGTTGTTCCCGACAACAACCGATTGTAATCACTCAGTTACTGAGAATAATCCAGTTACTGAGAATAATCAGAACGCATGCATAGACAAGCTATCAAAAATGTTCTATCAGGCGCTGATGTGCCCTGTAAATTCGACTTGGGATACTGGTTGCACTAGCGTCGCCTCTATAAATGATAAGAACGCATGTGTTTCTCATAGCTGTAAGTGCAAGACGAATTACTATGTCGTCAACGGCCAGTGCTTGTCAACGCCAAGCTGTCCAGCAAATTCAATATGGATCACCGATAGTAATACTTCGACGGGCTCCGTAGATGATCAGGGAAAACCGACACCGCATTGCCAATGTAATAAAGTTGGTGCTGTCATATTCGACGGCAGCTGTCCAGTATAATAATCAAAAAAGTTGTGAAATAGCCCATTTCACTTGAACAATAACAAGCAAATTATATTTGAGACAAAAGTGCTCGCAAAATACCAACTAAAATAAAAGGTGCCATCCCGGATCCGCTTACAGGATTTGGGTTTATAATCCAGCGCATAAACAAATAAACAAAATA
>JAITBM010000059.1 GCA_031283565.1 Rickettsiales bacterium | reverse complement strand
ATTTCCGCGATTTATTGCGGCCGGCAAACTGCCCGGTAAATCCGGCGCGCGCGCTGGACCCGCATTCGAAGCGCGAAATGATCGAAACCAGGATTCCGGAATCGGGCCTGATTCTGCGGCCGAATATTCTTTATATCGGGCATACTTTCGAAAGCACGGGGAACAAGGACACCGTGCCGATACTCGAGGGGCGCTCGTCGATAGGGCGGCTCGGCGTGTTCATCCACGTGACGGCCGGATTCGGCGACGTTGGCTTCGGCTGGATGAAGCACGATGGCAAAGGCAACCAATGGACGCTGGAGCTGAATGTAGTGCATCCGGTGATTCTGTACCCGATGATGGAAATCTGCCAGATGCAGGTCGAAGAGGTTACCCAGGATTTCGAGGCTTATTCCGGCCGATATAGCGACCAGTCCGGCGCCCAGGGAACGCGCTTTTTCCAAAACAACGGCTGCAAGGTATAATTCCCGCAATAAATAACAAGCATCATTGCGCGGCCAAGCCGTGCAAAGACAGGCGCAAAGCAGCAGAAAAAAACGGGGCGAAACCGCCCCGCACTCCTTCCCTCCGGTCAAGTCCCGGAAACTGGCCAACACGCTATTCAGGCAACCTTGCGCAAATCTTGCGCTTCGGCGCCAAGCAGCTTTTTTGCTTCGACAAACACCATTTTCTTCACGCTCGCGGCCAGATCCGCCGTTTCCAGCGATTCCGGCTCGACATCGAAATTGTCGCTTCTGATCTGAAGCGAGACGTACGCCCCGATCAGCGCCTGCCGCGGCAGGTCTTCGATCGCGCGAACCTGCCCGTCCGGACTGCGGCCCAATTCATCCGCCAGCGACACTATCTGGCGATCCGAATTCACCCAGACCGTCGAATTCAGCACCTTGTCAAGCGCCGTCATGATTTCTTTTATGTTCTTTGCCATAAGGCTCTCCCTTTGTTTTTCTCTGTCTATGCAGGCACTATAAAACAAAGCCGATTCGCTAGTCAAGTAAAAAATTACAAATATTAAAATTTTATTTCAAATTTTTAATATTTATTTATAGTTTCCATGAAATGTCATAATGTTTTATAAAAATGTCATTGACAACCATAAAATATTGTTAGATAATGGAAACATGGGCTTGTTTCTGTCATCTTTTATGAATCGAATAGATGCCAAGGGGCGGATATCGGTGCCCGCCGCGTTTCGCGCGGCCGTGTCCGGGGAATCGTTCGCGGGCGTGGTGCTTTACCGCTCGTTCACCGGCAAATGCATAGAGGGCATGCCGATGTCCCGCATGGAGGCTTTGGCGGACGCGGCGGACAAGGGCGATATTTTCGATTCCAAGCTGGACGAGCTGACGGCCATGCTGTTCGCCGACGCGCGGCAGCTTCCGTTCGATGTCACGGGGCGGATCTGCATTCCGTCCGACTTGCTGGCCCATGCAGAAATAGCGGCCGAGGCCGTGTTTGTCGGGCGCGGAAAATCTTTTCAGATATGGGATCCGTCGGCGTTCCAGGCCGTGCAAGCAGCTTCGCTGTCCAGATTGCAAGCCGAAAAACCAAGTTTTGTGATTGCGGCGCGATAGGCGCGTCCATTTAAATGCCAGCTTGCGCCAAGTGCATTTTCGACTTGTCAGCGCGTGCGGCAGGTGCGAATTTGGCATTCTTTATGATTTTATTTTTCCAGCAAAAGTGATATAATGCTTCTGTGAAGCGAATTCTTGCTTTTTTGTCAATACTGACGCTTATCATGCCCGCGGCAGTTTCGGCCGCATGTCCCCAAGATCCGAAAACTTTTACTTCTTTAGACATTAGTGGCAAAACTAATGAAGACATTAATACCATTCGAGAGGAGTACAAGGCAAAATGCACAAGAGAAGGATATGATTTCTCTGCTTTGTCGATTAGCGGAAGTCTCGCTAATAATAAATACACTCCCAAATCCACAGCATCGGTAACATGCTCATGTGATCAGCCAGCTTCCAGTATCCCCGCGGATTTTAGTGCCCCCGCTGGCGACGATTCCGAAACCCTCAGAAAAAAATGCGAAGACACCGGTGGAAGTTATGAGACAATGAATGGAACCACATCAAAATACTGCAATTGCAGTGTTAAGAAAAGTGTAGAAGATAAAGATGCAATATATGATCATGCCACTAAGGGTTGCAAGAAGTGTGATGAGATATTGTTAGGCTCCAGACGCGATGAGAATGGACAATGCACATGTCCGCTTGGGACAAACAAAGAGTACGGGCATAGTGGAAGAAAAAGCCAATGCTTGCCGGCATCAACGTCCGGAGCGAATAAATCATCCGGCGGTTCTAATGTCGAAGAGCAAGAGCAAGCCTGCAAGAACTACAAAGGACGGGTCCAATGGAATGCTAAAAATAAAGAATGCGAATGTACAGATTCCAAAAATTATAAATGGAACAAAGAGGAAAACCAGTGCGATGCCACGCAGGCTTTCAAGAATGAACAGACAAAGAGACGATGCGATGGGATCAACAACGCGGAAATGAAAAACAGCAGCACGTGCGAATGCAAAAATGGTTATGAATGGGAAGACGCGACTCAAGTAAAATGCATAGAAATCTACGGCGGAGGGACTAATTGCGGATCTACTCGCAACAGCAGTGGGATTATATGCGATTGTCCTTCAGATAAAATATGGGACCCCAAAAGCGGCACAGTTGGGAGATGTATGCCAAACTCTCAGGCCTCCTCCGCAAGTCCAGTCGCGTCGGGCGGCGATCAGGCAATGGCCGCCGCGCTGAATGCCAAGGCGGAATGCAAGGCAATACCAACCGGAAAACCGCAATGGATAAACAGCAAGTGCGAATGCACGGAAGACGGATATGCATACAGCAACGGGAGTTGCCTGGCAGGACCTTGCAAAAAACCAGTCGGCTCGTTCATGAAAGACGGTCAATGCAAATGCAAAGATGATGAAGAAATCAAGTACGACGGCGGCGAGCAAAAATGCATGTCCAAGAAAACCAGTTCACCCGCTCAGAAAAATTCCATGCAAAAGGAGGCTGTCGGAGATTGCGTGAATGGATATCAAACGGTGAAAGTATCTTATGATAACAGCGGCATTCCGACAAAAAAGCCAACTGAGATAATAAGAGAAGTGTGCAACGGCAGCAGCGGCAGTGGATCAATGCCATGTTCAAACGGAACATGTTCCGGTGAGATAAAGTGCAAATGCGGAGATACGCCGGCGCAATCAGCGCAGACCACAGAACCGAAGCCCGACGCACAGCCTGTAGCGGGCCAGACCGCCGTGGCGCCAGCAGCCAAAACTTTTGGCGATGGCAGGACAGGTTGCGAGGGCAATAAGAACGGCATCGGTCAGACTTGCAAATGCCCATCGGATAAAGAGTGGGATGACGGTTTGCAGAAGTGCAAGGACACGTGGGAAACAGTTCTGACAAAAGCGCAAAAATGCGCCGCTGATGAGATATACGCGGAATTCGCCGAAGAATGCAGAAAATGCCTAAATCGCGGAATGGTTCCCGACAAAGACAAAATGAGGTGCGAATGCCCGAATGGCGGCAAATGGAACGCGGATAAGCGAGAATGCCAAAATAGCACCGCCCCATCCGCCGAGCAGACCGCATCGGCGACCAAGGCGGCAGAGACCCAACCCGCGGCTGCTCAGCCCAAAGCATCCGCCGCGGCGCCGTCCAATGATTTTAAGAACAAATGCGAAACATCCGGCGGCACATACAGCCTGATTGTCGGCAAAGACAACTGTAATTGCAGTATCCTATTCAGTAAAGAAGATGGAGTATGGGATCCCAAGACGGAAAAATGCGAGGCTTGCAGCACAAAATTGCCGGGGTCTACACGCAATGAAAATGGTATATGCGCCTGCCCCAAAGGAATGACAGATAAAAGCGGAAGATGCGAGAAAAATGCCACATCAGAACAAGAAGAAGCGTGCAAGAAATATACAGGACAAGTCAGATGGAATGAGACAAAGGGAGAATGCGAATGCACAAACTCTGCGGATTATATTTGGAACAAGGAAGCAAAGCAGTGCGATACCACGCAGGCTTTCAAGGATACACAGAAAAAGCTGTTTTGCAAAGGGATCGAAAACGCGGAATTTGTGCTGAGCAGCACATGCAAATGTAAAAACGGTTATGGATGGAAAGATGGTGTTGAAAATACGACATGCATAAAAAAGGGACCGTCAGATGATTATGGCGGAGGGACTAATTGCAGATCTGCTCGCAGCGACAGTGGGATTATATGCGATTGTCCCTCAGATAAAGATTGGGATCCCAATAGCGGCACCTTTGGAAAATGCGTACCCCAAAAATCCAGTTTACCAGCTCAGCAAGCACAATCTAACTCTCAGAAATCGGAGCCTGTCAGCCAACCGGCGACTCAGGCGTCGGGCGGCGATCAGGCAATGGCTGCCGCACCCTTAAAATCAGACCTATCATGCAAAGATGATGAAGAAATCAATTATGACGGCAGCGAGCAACGATGCGTCAAGAAAACCGTCCGAGAAGCGCCGAATAATGACGAGAAAATGACGCAAGCAATGGCAAGCGCAAAGGCAAATAAAGACAAAGCCCAGGCATGCGCCCCCAATGAATATTATTCGGTCAGTCAAGCCAAATGCGACACATGCAGCATTTCGGACCAAGTGCCGAAAGCGGACAAGGTGGGCTGCATGACCTGTCCCGATGGCGAAGTTCCAGACAAGGACGGCGCCAAGTGCATTTCCGGCGCCGCTAAAATGAAAGAGCAAGGATGCAATGCGGGTCAATATTTTTCCAAGGCCTCCAAACAATGCGAATCATGCCCCTCGGACAGCATACCTCGCTCGAATTTCTTGGGCTGCGACAAGTGCAAGGAAGGCGAGGTGCCCAATTCCCAAGGAATAAAATGCATTCCCATAGCGGATCGGGCCCAAACAGCAGAATGCAAAAACAATGAATTTTGGACCACTAGAAATGGCGGAAAATGCGATGAATGCCATGCCGGAAAGGTTCCCAGAGCAGATAAGACCGGGTGCGCTGATGGCGCAAGCTTTAAAATCACCTATGATCTGAACTGGGGAAAATTCACTGATGGCACTAAAACATCGCAAACTTGCGTAGAGGGCAAGCCGTTCAAACTTGCGTCCGCGCCAACCAAAAATAACAATGAATTCTTGCATTGGAAATATAAAAATGGGAACAACGCCGAAGCCCAGCCCGAACAAGAAGTTTCGTGCTCCATGAACCTGCAGATCGAAGCCGTTTGGAAAGATCTGAAGGCTGAAAAAAATGAACAGGGCAAGGAGACCTGCAATACAATCGAAAACGCCGAATGGGGCAACATTTTGAAAAAATGCAAGTGCAAAGCCGATTACGAATGGAAAGACGGAAAGGAAGGAACCGAATGCGCACTGAATGCGAAAGGCGAGAAAAAGGCGGAAAAGCAGGCAGATAAAGAAAAAGCCGAATGCGAGAAGAAAAATCTCCATTGGGACGGGCTCGATAACAAATGCCTAAGCGAAGAAGAATTTTGCAGGCAGACAAGCAGAGGCGCCCCCAAGTGGGAAAACGGCGCATGCAAATGCACCGAATCAGGCTATACCTGGAAAAATGGCGTTTGCCTGAATGCCGAGGATATTTGCACATCGTCCGGCTCCGGCGCCCCGAAATGGGAAGGGAGCGAATGCAAGTGCGCCTCAGACGGCTATGTCTGGGGCGGCAGCGCATGCAATTGCGCGGACGGATATGTAATGAAAGGCGGATCATGCCAGAGCGACGCCACGCCGGATGAAAAAGAATTCGTTCAAAAATTCAACGAGCTGACCGAAAGATACCGCGCGAAGATCAAAGCCCTTCGCGGTAACTGAGCAAAGCTTCATGCCGCGCCCCATTATCACAAAGCCGTTCCGGGCCCGCCCGCGGTACGACAGACGGAAAGGGAAACCGCGCAATTCAGAAAATAAGAACGCGCGGCAAAGCCGCGCGGTTCCAACATGGCGCACCGTCCGGCTAGATCTGGGGTTCCTTGGCGCGCAGGTGCTTTGTAAAAGCCTCCATGGACTGCCCGCTGTATTTCAGTATCTTGGCTATGCTCTGCGTGGACGGCCATCTCGGCTGCCCGTCCCGGCTGAACCTTTTAGACCGATTGAATGTCGTCGCATCCAAGCCGCTTTTCTTCGCCAACCCGGAACATGTCAGATTCAGCTCGCTCGCAAATCGCTCTATCGCGGTCCATATTTCCAGATGATTCATTTCTTCCTTCCTTTTTTAGGTTATCCTAATGTTTATTAGGATCTAATCCTAATTATAATATTATTCCTAGGAATAAATCAAGCATTTTTATAAATTGAACCTAAGAATATAGTCTTGCCGCAGGGTTTTGCATTTATGCCGGCGGCATTGGAAAGGCGCCGCCGCGCATCAGGCCGCCCAGCACCGCCATCTGCGATTTCATCTGCGAAAAGCGCTTCAAAAGCGCTTCGACCTCCCGCACGGACACGCCGCTGCCGCCGGCTATGCGCTCTTTGCGCGATGCCAGGATTATATCGGGCGATCGCCGCTCCGCCTCCGTCATGCCGCGCAGGATAGCAAGTTGGGAATTTATCGCACCGTCGCCCGCCTTGTCTCTTAGCTGCGCGGCAACGGCGCCGATTCCGGGAATAAGTTTTAGCAGGCCGCCCACCGATCCCATCTTCTGCATTTTCTCAATCTGCCACTTCATGACATTAAGGTCGAATGCGCCGGACATCATTTTCCCGACAACGTCTTCGGCTTCTTTTTCCGACACAACGGCCTGCGCCTTTTCAACCAGAGACACCACATCCCCCATGCCAAGGATTCTGGACGCCGCGCGGTCCGCGTGGAACCGTTCCAAATCCGCCATCTTCTCGCCGGAACCGACCCATAAAACCGGCGCCCCCGTCTCGGCCAGCATGGACAGGACCGCCCCGCCCCTGGCGTCGGCGTCCGCCCTGGTCATGACTATTCCGGTGATCCCAACGCGCCCGTTGAACGCTTTGGCGACAGCCAGCGATTCCTGCCCGGCCATGGCGTCAGCAGTCAGAATCACCTCGTCCGGATGAAGCGCCGCCTTGATATCCGCCAGCTCGGCCATCAGGGCGTCATCGATTTGCAGGCGTCCGGCGGTATCCACGATTGTCAGGTCCGCGGCGCTTTTTTTGATTCGGGCCACGACCTGCGGAACTGTCTCGCCGTCAATTATCGGCAGCGATTCCACGCCCGCCTGCAGCGCCAGAGCCCGCAGCTGCTCGCGGGCGCCGGGACGGCGAATGTCGGCGCCCGCCAGCAGGACGCCGCGTCCGGCGGACTTGTAATGCAGCGCCAATTTGCCTGCCGTCGTCGTTTTTCCAGTTCCCTGCAATCCGGCCAGCATTATCATTTTTGGAGCCGCATTCCGGCCGGGGGCCGACAATATCGACACCAATTCGTCGTAGACGATTTTTGTTATCGTTTCCGCGGGCCTGGTTCCCGCCACGATTTTCGAACCCATGGCTTTCTGAGTGACCCCGAGCATGATCTTCTTCACTGCCGGCAGCGAAACATCGG
>JAITBM010000054.1 GCA_031283565.1 Rickettsiales bacterium | reverse complement strand
AAAGTTGGACGAAGTTTCCCGGCGCCTGATGCAGCTGCGCATAGAGCAGTCCGCCCTTAAAAAGGAAAAAGATTCCGAATCTAAGACGCGGCTGAAAGATCTGGAAACGGAAATCGCCTCCGCCGAAGCGGACGAGAAAAAACTGGCCGGCGAATGGCGCGCGGCGCAGGCGCAAATGAAGTCTCTGTCGGATGCCATGAGCGATCTGGAAGCCGTCAAAAACGAGATAGCCATAGCCACCAGAAACGGCGATTACGAAAAAGTCGCCCGCCTGCAATACGGCGACGTGCCCAAGCTCGAAGAGAAAATCGCCGCGCTTGAGAGGGATTCCGCCGCGGACTACAAGACCGTCAAGCCAGCGCAGATAGAATCCGTCGTGTCGAAATGGACCGGCATTCCGGCGGCGCGCCTTTCGGCGGACGAACAGGTCCGGCTTTTGAACATAGAGGCGGAGCTGCAAAAGCGCGTCGTCGGACAGGACGCGGCGATTTCAGCCGTGGCGCGTTCGATAAGACGAAGCCGCGCCGGATTGTCCGATCCGCGCCGGCCCACGGGATCGTTCATGTTTCTCGGACCCACAGGAGTCGGAAAGACGGAGCTGGCCAAGGCGCTGGCCGAGCTTTTGTTCAGCGACGAATCCGCCATGATGCGAATCGACATGTCGGAATATATGGAGCCGCACAGCATTTCGCGCCTGATCGGCAGCCCGCCTGGATATGTGGGATACGATCGCGGCGGAGCTCTGACCGAATCCGTGCGCCGCAGGCCATATCAGGTCATATTGTTCGATGAAATCGAAAAGGCACACCCGGATGTCTTCAATGTGTTCCTGCAGATATTGGACGACGGGCGGCTCACGGACGGACAGGGACGCGTGGTCAGCTTCAAAAACACGATTATTATCATGACATCGAATTTGAAAGACGGCGACGCCGTGCGGAAACATTTCCGGCCGGAATTCGTGAACAGGATAGACGAAATCATATTCTTTCATGCTTTGGAAAAATCAGTAATGGCGGGAATAGTAAAGATACAGCTGCGCGGCTTGGAAGCGCGGCTTGCCGAGCATGGCGTCAAGCTTGAAGCGTCCGACGAGGCGGTGAAATGGCTTGCGGACAACGGTTTTGATGAGGCCTATGGAGCGCGGCCGCTGCGCAGGCTGATAACCGCCGAAGTTGAAGACAAAATCGCGGACCTTATGTTGTCTGGCAATATCGGGCCGGTCGTAAAACTGGACCTATCGGGAAAAAAGCTGAGCGTGAAATAAAGAAGTTTTTGCCGGGACCGAAGCAAAATCAGAAGCGGATTCTAATGCAAAAAAGAATCGCAGCCCTCCGGCAATTATTCATAATGCCCCGCTTCCAGCCGCCCGCTATATTGGTAATAAATTGCCCCGGGCATCCATCTGGAAATCAAGCGGCGCAAGCTTCCGATTTTTTCCCTTGCATCCAGATTTATACCACAAAGATTCAGGGGTGCCGCATACACGTGGAATTTCGTTTGCATTTTAAAACAAGGAGGATTTTCAGCAATTCAAAATCCCCATCTTTCATACCTTGGAAAAATCAGCCACTTTATTTGCTTTTTTAGTCGCAGCGAACCAGCCACATATCGCTGCCCGGATCTTGCAGCGGATTTCCCCCTGGCTCTGATTTCGTCATCCAGCCGGAAAATATTCTTGCGCTGCCTTTTTGCACCTCGACGAACATGAAATAGTCTTCTGGCATAAATTCATCGGCCCCCAGGCATTTACGAACCGATATGTCTAGTTTGTCGAATTTTACCGTCTGGCCAACCGGAATCGTTATTGTCTGAGCCTTTCCGACCGCCTTGTTTAGTACTCGAATTGTAGCCGATTTCATCGAAATATAATCATAATCTTGCTCTTCGGCCCGCAAAACCGACGGCAACAGGCACGCAATCACCAAAAGACATGATTTTATCTTCAATCTATTTTCCAAGATCTTCGACGATCCTGGCCTTTTTACCGGTCAGCGCGCGCAAGAAGAACAGTTTGGCGCGCCTTACTTTTCCGACGCGCACTTTCTCTATTTTCTCTATAGCAGGCGAAAATAACGGGAACTTTCTTTCGACTCCGACTCCGTAAGATTCCTTGCGAACCGTGAACGCCGCATTCACGCCGGCGCCAGAGCGCTCTATGCACAAGCCCTCGAATAATTGGGTGCGGAGCTTGTCCCCGTCTTTTATCTTGCAGTACACTTTCATCGTATCCCCGGCCTTGAAGTCCGGTATTGTTTTAGCCAGTTTTTCAATTTGCTGCTTTTCTATTTTATCTATCGCATTAGCCATTTTTATTGCCTTTTATCAAATCAGGGCGCCGCTTTTCAGTTATCGCGTCCGATTGCTCTTTCCGCCACCTTTCTATGTTGCCGTGGTGTCCGGACACTAGGACTTCCGGGACTTTTCGTCCGCGCCATTCGTGCGGGCGGGTGTACAACGGCCATTCCAAGCCTCCGATCTCGAAGCTCTCGTTATCGGTGGCCCGTGCCCCGCCATGGAGCACATTATCGCACAGCCGAACCACGCTGTCAATAAAAACCTGCGCTGCCAGCTCTCCGCCCGAAATTATATAGTCCCCGATGCTGATTTCTTCGATGTCATACTCGTCTATCAGACGCTGATCGATGCCCTCGTACCGGCCGCATATCAATGTGAAATTCCGCTGGCACGCGCACTGCCGGGCCATTTTCTGGCTCCACAGTTTTCCGCGCGGTGAAAAGCAAATGATTTTTCCGGGATCCAAGCTATCGATGGCGCGGGCAAGGGGCGGCGCCTGCATTACCTGCCCGTCCATGCCGCCAAAAGCCGCATCGTCCACGCTGCCATAGCTGTTCTCCGAAAAGCTGCGCAAATTCACGGCGTTATACGACCAAGCGCTGCCAAGGGCACGGCCGACCACTCCGGCTCCAAGAGTTCCGGGGAACATTTCTGGAAAAAGCGTCAATATGTTAAAATGAACTTGCAACTCGAATCCTTTGTGTTATATTCGCGCCATGAATAATAGTCATAAAATAGACCAAAATCAACCGGGGCGCATGAAAATCGGGGTCTTTGATTCTGGGCTCGGCGGCCTTGTAATACTGAGCGCGATTTGCGCCCGTCTGCCGCAGTACGATTTCGCGTATTTCGGCGATACGGCTAATATGCCGTACGGTTCGCGGTCAAGCGACATAATCTGCGGGCATTGCGGGCGGGCCATGGACTATCTGTTCGGAGAACAAAACTGCGTCCTTGCCGTCATAGCCTGCAACACTGCGTCCATAGCGGCCCTGCGCAAATTGCAAAAGGAATATCTGCCCGCGAAATATCCAAACAGGCGCATTCTCGGCGTGGCGATCCCGACCATGGAGGCCGTGGCTCGGATGAATCTGGAACGGGTCGGACTTGTGGGCACGGCATCGACGATCAAGTCAAAGGCATATGAGGCAGAGCTGGCAAAACTTTCCAATACCGCAGTAATCGGAGTTCCCACGCCGCTGATAGTGCCGCTTGTCGAAAACGACGGCGACAAATATGCCGCAGCCATCATCGCGGATTATCTGGCGAAGTTCGACGGCTCCGGCATTCAGGGGCTCATCCTTGGCTGCACGCATTACCCGGCCTATAAGAATCTGTTTGCAAAACTAGCCAAAGTCCCGATTATTTCCCAAGACGACATAATACCAGATTCGTTGGCCGACTACCTGCAGCGGCATTCGGACATAGAGAGCATGCTTTCGAAAAACGGCACCCGCTTTTGCGCTGTCAGCGATCTGAACGACGGATACATGGCCCAGGCCGCCAGAATTTTAGGCGAGAAGGGCCATTCGTTCTCCCCCGTCCAAATAAATCTCTAGGTTTCTCCGCATGACGACAAAACGCTAAAAGTCAGAACTGGGTTGCGAACGAGAGAAGAAATCGCTGCTCGCGGTCATACGGCTTTTTCACAATCGGAAAACCCCACGAGAAATTCATCGGGCCCATCGGCGTATTCCAGTATATTCCAACGCCCCAGCTGGCGCGAAAATCGCTGTCGATAAAATTGTCCGTTGCAAAAAACATTTCTTCTTCTTTCGGCGGACGCCCCAGTATTCCGTAATCCGCAAAGACAAAGCCCTTTACCTGATATTCATCCGGAATGAATATCGGAAAGTTCAGCTGCGTCGTGCCGTTTATTTTCCAAAGCCCGCCAAGCGCGTATGTGTTATAGTACCAGTTCCTGCTTCCTATTCCGGCGACATCGAATCCGCGCAGGCTCTCGCCGCCAAGAAAATAGCGGTACACGCGCGAAATATAGCTTTGCCCCATAAGGTCTATATAGCCGCCTTCAAGCGACGATTTCAGCTGCCACCTGTCCGATAGGAAATTAAACAGCCCGGTTACGTCGGCCCCGTACCTCATGAAAGTTTCCGTGCTGCCGAATCCGGTATACGCCGCCGACAAATTCGCAACGATTCCCGTATGGGTCTGCTGCGCGAAATTCGTATCCAGATTGTAATACCGCAGCGACGTCCCAAGAGTATACAAATTGGCCTTTTGCCACCCCGTCAGCGAATGCAGGTCATAATTCTGGTCGAACGCCGCCGACAGCCGCATAGTCTGGGACCAGTTGTCCGTCAGGCGCCAGCCAAGGCGCGTCGCCAAGTTCAGCGAATCCCGGTCATATGCGAAACTGCCGAGGGACCCGTAATTGTACATCGTATAGTTTACGTCAAATCCGCCGGACAATTGGCGGCCGAACATGTATGGCTCCGTGAAGCTGAACAGGGCCTGCTTTTGATACTGCGCTATCGACCCCTTCAACTGCACCACCTGCCCGCGCCCCATGAAATTCTTCTCCGCTATGCCGGCATCTATCATAAAGCCGTTTATGTTAGACCAGCCGAGCCCGCCGGAAAGCTCCCCCGTCGGCTGCTCGCCCACCCTTATGTCAAGATTCATCAGATTAGTATCCGGAATGCGGGACGGCACCATGTCGGCATTCTTGAAATACTGCGTGCGCATCAGCCGCTGCCTCGCGCCCTCGATTTCATTCAGCGAGAACGGATCGCCGGCTCTTATGTTCGTCAGCTGCTCTATCACGGAATCGAATGTCCGGACATTGCCCAGAATGTTTATATCGTTTATATACATCCTGTTGGTCTTCTGTATGTCGAAAACAATGTCTATCGCCAGATCCGCGTCGCGCTTGTTCGGAATAATCTCGACATTTATGAACGCGTATCCGTATTCCGCGACCTTGGACCGCAGCCCCGATATGGTGGCCTCGACTTCATCTATGTTGTACACACCGCCATCACGAGCCAAAACCGTGTCCGCAAGCCCGTCATCGGGCACGTCGGGAAAGGGGTTGCGGATGGTGATTTTTCCAAACCTGTACCGCATGCCCTCGTCTACATCGATCGTCAGAGCATATTCGGCCCTGTCGGGCGAAAAAGTTCCCGCAGCCGACAGGATCTTAAAATCCACATATCCGTTCTTCATATAGAACTGGCGCAAAAGCTGCTGGTCATAGGATATCCTGTCGGCGTCGTACACGTCGAATTGCGTCATGAAGCGCCACCACGCCCGCTCGCGCGACAGCATGGCCCCTCGCAGGACCCTGCCGGAAAAGGCCTTGTTGCCCGTGAAATCAATGCTTTCAATATAGGCCGGGGCCCCCTCGGTTATTTCGAACACTATGTTCATTCGATTGCCGTCGAGGGCGATTTTCTTGGGCTCTATCTTCGTACCATGAAGCCCCACGCGCTGATAAAGCGCCAGCATGCGCTGAACATCCGCACCGACCGCGGATTCGCTGAACGACCCGCGCGCTGCCGTTCGAATCTCTTTTTTCAAGTCATCCAGCGAGATCTTGTCCGCTCCTTCGATAGTAACCTGGCCTATGACCGGAGCCTCATCGACTTGTATCTTCAGCACGCCGCCCGACATGGTTGCGCTGACATTGTTAAAATACCCCGTCGCCTGCAATTTTTTTGCTATATCGTTCAGCCCTGATTCGGATATATCGTCGCCGGTTTCCACGCCGGTCATGATTTTCACGGATTCCGCATCCATGCGCCTGTTGCCGGAAATATCCATGCGGCTGACCGGGGCGGCTGGCGCGCAAAGCGGCGCGAGCATGGCGGCAAAAAGCAATGGCACTTTTCTCATGGGGTGGAATATACAAGAAAAAGCAGGCACGCGCAAGCGCAATGACGTTTTTCTCGTTTTAAGATGCAAAAGCGCCCCCCCGGTCGTCCCCCAATAACGGGCCTGATTGGCATAAAAAAATCGGCCGAAGCCGATTTTTCAAAGCTTTGCAAATCTTTAGGTTTTAGTCTTTCTTGAAGATCTTTCCAAAGAAACCTTTTTTGCCATCGCCGCCGTCCTTGTCTTCCCATTTCGGGCGACGCTCGCCTCTGTGCTCCGAAAACCGGCGGGCTGACTCCTCGTCTCGCGAAACGAGCTTCACATTGGTTGCAGACAGCTTGCCGCCCCGTTCCTCGTCGTCGAACGTGATAACATCACCCTCGTTCAGATATCGCAGATCGGCCGTGTGCAGCGCTGACGCATGGACAAAAACATCATCCTGATTGCCGGCTTCGTTCGGGGTATCCGGCGCGACGAAACCGAAGCACTTTTTCCCGTTGTACCACTTCATTTTACCTTGACGCATAATTTTAAATCCTTATGTTTGCGCGCAAAACATTCTGCCCGCTTTCGTATTATATAAACAAATACACCAAATTGCAAATAAATAATTACAACCTTTGCAAATCGGGCGGAATTTGCTATTTTTGCACTATGACGAAGAAATTTCAGCGAAAGATTGAAGACTTTATCTGCGAAAAATGCGGCGCGCAAGTTGTCGGCGACGGATACACCAACCATTGCACAGCCTGTCTATGCAGCAAAGATGTCGACATCAATCCCGGAGACAGGGCATCAAACTGCGGCGGATTGATGATCCCGATAGGGATCGAGGCAAATAACAGAGGATATATCATAGTACACCGTTGCGAAAAATGCGGCAAAGTACGTCGCAACAAGTCCGCCGAAAATGATGACTTCGACGCGCTGGTGCGCGTAATGCGGGATTGCGCGATGCGCAAAGCTTAAAGGGAAAGGTAATCTCTGCATAAAACTGGATTGCGAGTAGTTTCAGGTATGGCATATCTGACAGGATAGCGGATAAAGAGGGATGTACCTTCATGCATAGGTTTTCATTGTTGTTGTTTTTCCGGTTTTGGCGCCGCTTGCCCAGACCAGGCGAAACCAAGCTCTGCCATGTGGTTCAAACACTAACATATTCTAAAAACATATATGCCAAAAAGATAATATTTCGTTTTGTCGCCGTACGGGAATTTGCGATTGGCAAAGATTTCTATGCCGAAAAGATAATATTTGATCCCGTCATCACAAATCTTTTTTCCAGATTGCCGCATGCATGAATTCCAGTTTTACAGTTTTATCCGGGGGGTTTGACTTGCTTTTTTGAATAATTTTATCTATTCCGCCCTCTTTGCAAAATTTTACGAAATCTCTCCAAGCCTGATCATTGTTTCCACGCCGGCTTACTGCTCCGCTCGGTCCGGCATGACCGATAGAAGTCGGAATGGCAATGCAATGATAAACTGCGCCTGGAATTGTCGCAATGCCACGGGCATGATACGCGGCCATCATTGAGAATATGGAATCTTCTTTCACGAACATGTTTTTTGGAAACCATAAATTGTTTTCATTCAAAAAATCCCGGCGATATAGACATAAGCATTCTGTGGGTCCACGTCTTAAAAATTTTATCTTCCAACGACATCAGTATTTCCATTCGTGAAAATCTAGGAAAATAAATTCC
>JAITBM010000020.1 GCA_031283565.1 Rickettsiales bacterium | reverse complement strand
ATCGGATGCGCTTCACGCGGAATCGGACCTTTTGCAGGCGCGCATCTTGGATCTTGCCGGCGAAGAATTCAATCTGGCGAGTCCGAAAAAACTCGGCGAAATATTGTTCGGCAAACTTGGGCTTCCAAGCGATAAAAAGCGCGGCACCGACGCTGACAAGCTTGGCGAACTGGCTGCGAACGGAAGCGAAATAGCGCGCCTGCTGCTTTCGTGGCGGACATTGACCAAGCTGACCGGGACCTACACCGATGCTCTGCCGAAGGCGATCGCAAGCGACGGCAGGGTGCATACGACATATTTGCAGACCAGCACCAACACGGGGCGCCTTTCGTCCGTGAATCCGAACCTGCAGAACATCCCGATTCGATCCGAAGAGGGCGGTAAAATTAGAAAATGCTTCGTCGCGCCCGCCGGATCCAAGCTTATAACCGCGGATTACTCCCAAATGCAGCTGCGCCTTTTGGCCGATATTGCTGGCGTTCAAAAACTGAGGGCCGCATTCGATCACGGCATCGATATTCATGATTTGACCGCCCGCAATATTTTTTCAATTCCAACGAGCGAGCCGGTGCCCAAGGACAAGCGCCGCGCCGCCAAGATCGTCAACTTTTCCATCGTCTTCGGCGTGTCGGCATACGGCTTGGCCGCGCAGCTAGGAATCAACAGGGCCTCTGCGGACCAGATTATCAAAAATTACCTGTCCGGGTTTCCCGAAATCGGAGATTATATGGAGCGGACAAAACAATTCGCCGAACAGCACGGCTTCGTCGAAACCCCGATGGGGCGCCGCATCGCCATCGACGGCTTCAATAACCCGCGCATGAAAAGCTATGCTATCCGCGCGGCCATAAACGCGCCGATACAGGGCTTCGAGGCCGACATAATGCGCATCGCAATGGCGCGGCTCGGGATCGATCCTGGCTTTGCCCCCGATTGCCGCATGATAATGCAGGTGCATGACGAATTCGTATTCGAATGCCCTGATTCCTCCGCTGAAGCTGAGGCGCGGCGCATAAAAAACACAATGGAAAACATTGTGTCGCTATCCGTGCCGCTGGTGGCAGATTACTCGATTTCCGATGCTTGGGAAAAATAGGATCGCTATTATGCGTTTTTGCCGCGTATTCATATAACCTGACGTCTGCGATGACAGTTTTCTTTTTTCTCTGGCAGCGCAAAGGAAAAAGGTTGACAAAAATTTGCGACACAAACTGTACATGCCGTCGGATTTTGCATTGTTTCAACGATATGAATTTGTCATAATGCTCTTAAAGAGAGGGGCGCCTTCATGCATAAATTTTTACTATTATTATTGCCGGTCACCGCATCGCTTGCAATGCCGGCAGCAGCGGATGCTCCGGTTATTGCCACTAAAAAATATGTAGATTCAGGACTTGCGGCAAGGGTAAAAAACACAATGTTCGACTCTTTCAAAACCAGCGCCGAAGCGTTCCGGAACCGAGCCGCTGGATTTGCAACCGCAGATCAGGGAAATAAAGCAGATTCCGCCGTGCAGCCCGCGGCGCTCGACAATTATGTGCCTAAATCTGGCGGGACCATAACGGGTGTTTTGAACGTGCCCACTCCTGCTCTGCCATGAGGCGCCTTTCATTGATATTCATATTGTCGACCGCGCCGGCGCTCGGAACCCAGATAGCGAATGTCGACTATGTGCATAAATACATTTATGCGCAAACCGGCGTGTTAGTTCCGGCAAATGAAACGAATTTAATGATGGCAGCCAATGCGAAATATCTGCTATGCGCGATAGATAGGGCTAATACCATATCCCCAAGATCGCATGAATCGCCGTGGTGCGATTATGAGCAGGCGACCACGCAGGCGGTGGATACCGCAGCGGTAGCGGATATCGTGGCGCGTCGATTCAATTGCAACATGCATGGATATTACAAGCCGTCCGGCACGAACTTTTGCAGCGACTGCGGAATAGGGTATTATTGCCCGTCCGCCAGCAATGCCCGCATTCCGTGCACCTATGGCGCTATGGCGTGCGCCGGCGTTAATCATTACTCAAACGACGCTCTGCCGGCCGCAGCCCAGGGAAAAACTGACAAGGCGCTGACATACGGGGAAGTTCTGGCGCTTGTGCCGCAAACCTCGATATCGCAATGGGGGCTGGTGCGCTGCTGCCACAACCATACCGGTCAAAATTATGCGAGCGATATAGGCTGCTTGGGAACCATCGGGCCCGGTACATACGCTTTTATAAGGTGGTATGATGGAGCGGCAGGGGATGCCCCGTCGCATTCTTCGGGCAGCAGATCCAATGCGATAATCGCAATTTTCGATAAGCCTGTTGGTTATCAGATCCTGCATGGGCACGGGATATTTGACATATTCATCGATACGAACCATGCCGCATTTCAGTCCTATACATGGCATACGCCGGCGTGGAGCGACTCGATCGACGCGACGAATATAAGCGGCTTGGAATGGACGAATTTGCAGGATTGCAGGCTTGGAATATGGGTGCTGGAGTAGGGGGCTTGTCATTGCGCGAAAGTAAAGACGCATTCCGGCGCGTCTGTCTCCCGTGCGATATTGTTAAGGCCGGCATCATGCGGAGCGGCAATTTTGCTTTTGAGACCGTGGCATTGCGAATTGAAAACGCGCGAGATGGCGCTTTTATCCCATAATCATGCCGCGGTGCAGTTTTGTTAATACATCGGATGCTTTGACAAGACGGACGTGACTTCGGCAAGCAACGGAGCCGCCGCCGCGCCGCCAAGCCGCCGGCCTGTTATGCCGCCGATAGCGTGAAACTCTGCCGATGACAAGCCGCGGGTCGTCATGGCCGCAGAACCTATTCTGAGCCCGCTGCTGTGCGCCGGACTGTCG
>JAITBM010000033.1 GCA_031283565.1 Rickettsiales bacterium | reverse complement strand
ATCGCCGTCTTGGACGCCTCTTCGTTGTTGTTCCCGATAATCTTTTTTATCTTGCTGCGAAGATCTTCGGCAGATTCGGCGCCCGCGGTTTTCGCCAGAGCGTCGTCCATCGGGGGCAGCATCCGCTTTTTTGCTTCGATTACTTTTACAGAAAAACGCGCCGGCTTGCCCGCGAGCTTTTCACTGTGGTACTGCTGCGGAAATTTCACATGGACATCGAATTCCTCGCCGGTAGCATGCCCGATGATCTGGTCTTCGAACCCGGGAATGAATTGTCCGCTTCCGATCGTCAGACTGTGCCCCGTCGCTTCGCCGCCTTCGAATTTTTCGCCCCCGACATAACCGGTGAAATCAATCACCGCGACATCTCCGCTTTCCAATTTGTAGCCGGCATCCTGTTTGAAGTATTCCGCACGATTCTTTCGAATGTTTTCGATAGCCGCGTCTATATCTTTATCCAGCGTCGGTTCGACTTTTTTCATCAGGATAAATTTTTCAAAGTCTATTTTCGGCAAATCGGGCAGTATGTCGAATTCAAGCGAATATTCCGCATCGCCGCCGATGGCATATTTTGTGATTTCCGCCTTGGGGCGCCCCGCCGGCCTCAGATTTTTTTCTTTTGCAAACTTATCCATGTCGGCGTTCATCATGTGGTTTATCGCCTCTTGCGCCGCGTCCGGACCGTAGCGCCTGCGCAGCTCTGCCATAGGGATATGGCCCGGCCGGAATCCGGGCATTTTTGCCTTTTCTCCATACCTGGCCAAAACCGCGTCCGATTGCTCCGCAATCCTGTCCGCCGCGAGAAGTCCGGTTATCGAATAGTGCAAATCTCTAAGCTTGTCTTTTTTTATCATTTTTATGTCCTTGCGTTTTGTATTTTGCGGCGCTTTGCATGGTCTTACGACCTAGATCCTACGGTCAAGATGCAGGATGACAATTGAAGAAATAAAACCGCATAATAACCTCTTTTTGCAGTTGCCTAGCGCATCTTGGGCAAAAAGCGAACGAAGCGAATTACCGTTTGCTGAATTGAGTGCTTCGGCGGGCTTTGTGATGCCCGAAATGCTTGCGCTCCACAACTCTGGAATCACGGGTCAAAAATCCGGCTTTTTTAAGAGCGGGGCGCAGCGCCTTGTCTGCAATCTGAAGCGCCTTGGATATCCCATGTTTCACCGCGCCCGCCTGTCCGGACAACCCGCCTCCCGAAACATTCGCCTTAACGTCATAGCGCCCCTCGACACCGGCCACTGCGAATGGCTGGCAGACTATCAGCTGCAGCACCTTGCGGCGGAAATATTCCGACATCGGGACGCCATTCACGTACATTTCTCCCTTGCCAAGAGCAATGTACACCCGCGCGACCGCATCTTTGCGCTTGCCCGTCGCATAAGTGGCGTTTTTGATTTTCGGTTTTTCCGCCTTTTTCGCCACTCCCTTTGCCGCAATTTTTTTTATCGTTTTTTCCGCCATCTGGGCTACCTTTTGTTCTTTGCATTCATTCCGCCGAAATCCAGCGGCACGGGCTTTTGCGCCGCATGCTTGTGCTCTGGTCCGGCATACACGTGAAGTTTTGCCATCTGCTTTTGCACCAAGGCCACGTGATGTCTGTGTGCGAGCATTCGCTTGACCGCGTTTTCCACCAGTTTTGCAGGCTTTTCTTCGCGCATCTGGCCGAGAGTCCTTTCCCGGATGCCACCGATCCAATTCGTGTGCCAGAAGAATTTTGTTTTTGCCGCCTTGTTTCCTGTCAGTGCCACTTTGCCGGCGTTTATTATAACAACATTGTCGCCGCAATCCATATGCGCAGTATATGTGGGCTTGTGCTTTCCCCGCAAAAGCATTGCCACATGCGCCGCCAGACGCCCGAGCACTATATCCGTGGCGTCTATCAAATGCCAATCCGATTTGAGTTCGCCCGCTTTCAGCGACTTTGTCGTTTTGTCGATGTTCATCTTTTTACCTCAGAGTTTTGGCAATTATACACCAGCGGCTGCAAATGTCAAGTGAAAATACCAAGGTATTATAATACCGCATTTACTTTGCGGCACCTCTTTCCGCCTATTCCAGCGTGGCTTTTATCCTTCGGACCCCGCTGGCGACGGATTCTTCTTTTACGATTTTGAAGCGTCCGAGCTCGCCTGTGTTCTCCACATGGGGGCCGCCGCATATCTCGCGGTCATAGCCGGGAATGTCATAGACTTTCACCGCGGATCCATACTTGTCGTCGAATATCCCGACGGCGCCCGATTCGCGGGCCGCTTTTATGCTCATGTCTTCGCATGAAACAGGGATTCTCGCCACAATGGCTCCATTCACGATCGTTTCGACTTCGGCTATTTCTTCGGGCGTCATTTTCCTGTCCAGCGAGAAGTCGAACCGAAGCCGCTCGCTGGTGATATTTGCGCCGCGCTGAAAGACCGAATCGCCGAGAACCCGCCGCAACGCTCCGTGCAGCAAATGTGCCGCAGTATGCAGCCGGACTGTTTCAACCGATGTGTCGGCAAGACCGCCTTTGAATTTTTGCTCGGCTCCGGCGTGGGATTTCGCCTGGTGATCCTTGAACAATGCGTCAAATCCCGACCCATCCAGAGAAATGCCTTTTTCAGCTGCCAGCTCTTGCGTCAGCTCGAACGGGAATCCGTAAGTGTCGTACAGGCGGAATGCGTTTTCGGCGGACAGTTCGTTTTCCTCAATCATTTTTTTCGCCAGCTTCATTCCCTGCTCGAGAGTGCGTCCGAACTGCTCTTCCTCCTTGTCCAGCTGTTCGGTTATGAAATTCCGATTTCTCGCCAGCTCCGGATAAATGTCTTTGTATTCGTCTATGACGACCGCCGCTATCGCGGACATGGCTTTTTTTGGAGCTTTCAGCTGCGCAAGGTATCGGTACGTCCGCCGTATCAGGCGCCGCAGTATGTAACCCTGATCCGTGTTGGCGGGCGTTACGGCTGAATCGTCCCCAAGTATGAATGCCGCTGCGCGCATGTGGTCAGCGATGACGCGGAAGGCTTTCAGATTCGGTTCTTCATATTTCGCGCCCGCTATGTCGGAAATTTTTCCGATTATCGGAATGAACAAATCGGTTTCAAAAACGGTCGGCTTGCCGTCCAGCATGCACACTACGCGTTCAAGTCCCATTCCGGTATCGACGCATTTCTCAGACAGGGGAGACAACTTGCCGTCCGGCTCCTAGTTGTATTGCAT
>JAITBM010000031.1 GCA_031283565.1 Rickettsiales bacterium | reverse complement strand
CAGGTCATAGTACGTGTCCACAAAGCCCTGCTGCGCGAACAAGCTCTGCGCGGCTTCGACCGTCGGGCGCTCGCCCGGACGTATGGTATTGTATATTTCAACAAGGGCCTCGTCGCGATCCGCCGTCTTGTCCGCCAAAAGCGAGTTCCGCATGTGCGCCCCGACCGACGAATTGTCTATTGCCATTATCGTGATTTCGTTCACGCCGTACTTGTCCAGGTCCGCAAGCACGTCGTCGGAAATTTCAGTGCCGCACTTGAACAAAACACCTTCGGCGTTTTTGACCGAATCGAATATATATTCGCCCGCAAGCGCATCGCCGGAAATCACGAATTCCGCACCGCCCATCCTTTCAAGCTTTTTCGCCGTCAAACGATCCCCTTTCTTCGCCAGCTCTTTGCCGCCGCGCCCGGTTAGATCGTAATTTATGCGGTATTTTTCCAAGCCCTCGAAGTCTTTCATGCTTCCGATCCAACAGGCGCCATCGCGCCTAAAATGTATCCTCTTATAAAACGCCTCCATCATCTCTTCATCGGTCATTCCGCGCACGGGAGCGCGGCGCGGGTCGGCTTCGAATTTAGCCTCGTCCACCGCAGTCGGCAGGCAGCGCAGCATGACCGTCGCCGGAATCTTTCGCCTTCGGTCTATGCGCACATATACCGCGCCCTTTGATTCCTCGAAATCTATCCAGGATCCGCGCTCCGGTATTATGCGGGCGGTATAGGCCGTGGGATTGCCCGCTATCTTAGACTCTTTTGTCGTGCTGAAAAGCACGCCCATAGCGCGGTGCATCTGCGATATCACGACGCGCTCCACGCCCGAGGCTATGAACGTCCCGCGCTCAGTCATCAGCGGGATCTCGCCGAAGAATATCTCTTGCTCTTTTATGTCGTGCAGGGTCCTTTTGTTCTTGTCGTCCGCATCCAGATCCCAAAGCGTCATGCGCAGCCTTACTTTCAGCCTGCGCGAATATGTCATGTTGCGCTGTATGCATTCAGGAACGCTGTACACTGGCTCGTCCAGGCTGTATCCCACAAACTCTATCTCGGCCGCGCCGTTGTAGTCCCGCAATGGAAACATCGTCTCAAACGCGTTCTGCAATCCGATGCTGCGTCTTTTCGACGGCTCCGTGTCCAGCTGCAGGAAATTCGAAAACGACTTATACTGGGTCTCCACCAGATCCGGCAGCGGCTGCTGCAAAAAACTATGCCCGAAATTTTTCACCAACTTCTGTATCACTGCCAATTTTCGCTCCTTTTTCTTCCGTCAAAATCACATTCGCGCACCCCGCGCGGGGCGGATGAAGATCCGCCCCGCAGCATTCGATGCTATTTAAGCTCGATTTTCGCGCCAGCTTCCTCAAGCTTCTTTTTCAGCCCTTCGGCCTCTTCCTTTTTGACGCCTTCCTTGACGGCCTTCGGCGCCGATTCGACAAACGCCTTCGCATCGCCGAGCCCGAGGCCGGTAGCATCCTTCACAACCTTGATAACCGCGAGCTTGTTCGCCCCGACTTCCGCCAGAATCACGTCAAACTCCGTCTTTTCCTCCGCCGCTGTGGCGACGGGCCCCGCGACAGCAACGGCCGCAGCCGCGCTCACGCCCCATGCTTCTTCCAGCGCCTTGGACAGCTCCACCGCCTCCACCACGCTCAATTTCGACAATTCGTCGACTAGTTTTTGCATATCAGCCATTTTTTCCTCTTTTTATTACTATTTTTTTCCATACTCGGCGGCAAGCCGCGCAAGGCGCGATGCCGGTTCCGCAAATATGCGGGCTATCGTTCCCCGGATTTCCTTCAAACTCGGCAGCTTTGCAATTCGCTCAACTTCCGGCTTGCCCATCAATCCGGCGTCCATCTGCCCGCCGACTATTTCAAGATTCGGATGCGCTTCGGCAAACGCCGCCAGGGCTTTCGCCACGGCATACGGATCACTCGCCAGGGCAACCGCCGTCGGACGCTTCAGCAGCTCCGATATCGGCGCAAACGGCGATCCGTCCAGCGCGCGCGCCATCAAGCGGTTTTTCACAACCTTGAACAGGCTGGTTATCGGCCGCAGAATCGCGCGAAGCTGCTCTGTTTCCCGAACGCTAAGCCCGTGGTTTTCTATCACGAAAATCCCCTCGGCCTCGCCCAAGCTTTTCCGAACATTGGAAATCAGTGATGCTTTTTCCTGTTTGTTCATCATTTCCTCAGTCTTTCTCATTCAACATATCCGCCGGCCGCCCGGCGGGGCTTTCCTGCCCCAAAAGATTTTCTCTTTCGTCTATGACGGCTTGCCTTTTAAGCCTTTCGGCGCCGTCAGTCTCGGACAGAATCTTCTTCAACTTGCAAAGTGCGTGCGCCCTTGCGCGGCTTGACCGTGCAATCAGGGTCATAAGGTCATCACAGCCGCGCAAGGCGCGACAACAATTGCACTTCGCGCATTTATTTATTCTCCACTTTCAAGCCCGGTCCCTGCGTAGTCGAGACCGATATTCCCCGCACGTACTGGCCCTTGGCGGACGCGGGCTTTGCTTTTTTCAGCACATCCAGCAAAGCATTCGCATTTTCGACCAGCTTGTCTGTCGAAAACGACATTTTCCCGATTCCCGCATGGATTATTCCGTTTTTTTCGGCGCGGTACTCTATCTGCCCTGCCCTGGCCTTGGCAATAGCGGCTCCTATATTCTCCGCAACCGTTCCGAGCTTTGGATTCGGCATCAAGCCTTTCGGTCCGAGAATTTTCGCCACTTTCGCCATCTGCGGCATCATTTCCGGAGTAGCCAGAACCCGATCAAAGTCCAAAAATCCGCCCGCCACCTTGTCTATCAGGTCCGCGTCGCCGACAATATCAGCCCCCGCCTCTTTCGCAATAGCCTGCTTGTCCTTGGTAAATACCGCGATTTTTACCGTTTTGCCGGTTCCCGCCGGAAGCGACAGCATTCCGCGCAGGTTCTGGTCCGCTTTCGTCGGATCAATCCCAAGCCTTACCGCCATTTCCAGAGTTTCGTCGAACTTTTTCGATGCATAAGGGCGCAGCGCGTCTATAGCCTCTGCCAAACCGTACGTCCTGCTCAGGTCCAGATTCGCCCAAGTCTTCATTTTTTTCGTAATTTTTGCCATTTTATTCGCCTTCCACTTTCACGCCCATGGAGCGGCACTGACCCGCGACTATCCGAGCCGCCGCTTCTATGTCGCCAGCGTTCAAATCCGGCATCTTCTGCTCGGCGATCTTCCGCACATCCGCCATTGAAATCTGCCCCGCAATTTCAGATCCCGGCTTGTGCGCCCCGAGTTTCAAATTCAGCGCCTTCTTTATAAAATACGATACCGGCGGCAACTTCATCACGAATTCAAAGCTTCGATCCGTGTACACTGTTATTATGCACGGTATGGGCATGCCGGGCTCCATGTCCGCCGTCCTGTCATTGAACTGCTTGCAGAATTCGGCTATGTTCACTCCGTTGGCCCCCAGCGCGGGGCCTATCGGCGGCGCAGGATTCGCCTGTTTTGCAGGAACGACCAATTTCACCATTCCCTTTACTTCTTTCTTTGCCATAAATCACTCCTTTTTCGAGTTTGCGGTCCGATCTGGCTAATCTCCCGCCTTTTTTATCATTTCGCGCCGGCGCCAGCATTTCCGCCAGGACCGCGGAATTGCACCCGCGCTTAGACGGCGGGCCCCCGGCGTCAAACCTTTTCCACTTGCGAGAAATCCAGATTCACGCTTGTCTCGCGTCCGAACACCGTTATCACGGCCATCAGCTTTTCCTTAGTCTCTTCAACCTCGGCCACAACGCCGTTGAAGCTTGCAAACGGGCCGTCGATCACTCTTACCTCTTGCCCGACCTCATAGTTCGAATCCTCTATCTGCTCCGTTTCGTCCATCTGCGCGCGCAGGCGGGCCGCCTCGGCATCAGTTATCGGAACCGGCTTGTCTTTCTGCCCAAGAAACATTACTATATTAGGCGTCTGCTTTACCAGAGTAAAGCTCTCGTTCGTCATTTCCATCTGTATGACGACATAGCCCGGAAACAATTTTCGAAGCGATTTTTCGCGACGGCCTTTCTTTATCTCCATAACTTCGCGTTCCGGAACCAATATTTCGCCGAACAGGGGATTCAGCTTTGCCGCGGCTATTTTTTCGCGCAACATTTCAGCCACGCGCTTTTCCAAGCCCGTCTGCACGCTGACCATGTACCATTTCATGCCATCCATTTGCGCCCCCTAGAATATCCATCCCACCAGCATAGACATCGCGCTGTCTACCAGAAACACAAACGCAGCCGCCAGTGCGGAAAACACAAGTATCAGCACCACCGACCGCGCAACGGAATCGCGGTCCGGCCATGATATCTTGAACCATTCCGCCCTTACGTCCCTTATATATTGCAACGCTTTCTTCACTTTTATCACTTTCTTTCAGAGCCTAGCCTTTTGCTTTGCTCCGTCTTTTATCACGACCCCGCGCTTTCGCTTTCTTCGACCAGCTTTTTGACGCAGCAAAGCCGCAAACATTCCGGCCTATGGCAGGGGCAGAAGGAATCGGACCCTCGTCCTTGGTTTTGGAGACCAGTACTCTACCACTGAGCTATGCCCCTATTGCCCCGCGCATTTTTGCGCCGCGCCTCTTGCGGTTTTAGCCCGAGTTTAGAAAGAATATCATATTTTTTCATGAAAGCAAGTTTTTATATTATACGCTTTCTTCCAATCCAAGTCAAGTCCCAATGCGCTCGATACATGCACGCGTAACGAAGCCCCTATTTTTCATTACACAAAAATGCAAAGAAAAACGCTCTATTTATAAAACGCCCCGAAGGGCGGTTTATCACGGACAGTTGGTGGTATCTTTAACCATGCATGCGCCCCCCCCGGAGCTGCTGATCATATGCAGTCGCTTATCTTTCGAGCAAACATCGGCAGATACAGCTGAATCAAAGCATTTCGTATACCCAAGTTCAAGAACCGCAGCACAGGTTTTTACGTAAGAATTGCACGCACTCAACGTAACCGTCTGATCAACCCACGAGGTGTTGTCGCTCCCCACAGTATTGACCGTCTGCTTAGCAAAACATGTCCTCATCTCGTTTATGCAGCCAACTTTGTATTCATCGATCACCTCCAGCTGTTTGGCGGAGATTTTTTCTCTGGTGCGGATCAGATACTCTTGCAAAACTATGTTCGTAGACGGCACTGCAAGAAAACTCCCATTGCCGTACGAATAGTTCTGACATTGCTTCATAATGCCGCCGCACATCCCATCAACCTTCCCGTCGCTGTCTATCGTCCCCATCTTGCGCAGCAATAGCTGAAATATTTTATTGCTTAAGCTCGGAAGCGCCCATTTGCCGCTGGTCAAAGTCAAGGTCGACAGGTCTTCCGTACTTTTAAGATTATTTATTGTCGGCTCTGAGCCAAGCACGATCTTCCCATCCACTATTATCTCGCTTTTCCCGTCCAGACAGAATTTGTAGTCTTGTCCGCAGACAAACTCGTCCTGCATGCACGTGTCAAGCGCATTCACGCAACCTTTCAGGTCGTATTTGTTCTTGTTCTGCGCCAGCATCAGGCGGGCTTGCTGCAAAACATTGGTCGCATTCTTTACTGTCGTCTTCATGCTGTCATTCGCATCAGACAGCTCTCTTTCATAAGCCACGCACTGCTTGTCTATCTCCAGCTCGTACGACGCCGTCACCAAGCCGCTTTCAACCCCCCTTTTCTTGCAGTCGGTTATTATAGACGCGCAGCGCGATTTTGCGATGTCGTACAGCGCCTGGCCGCGCTGCGATAGAACGCTGGCGTCCGAACTGCCCGTGAACATGCTAAGGTCGAACGAGTCTCCGAAGCTGAGGGCGCTCATATCGAAACTCGTGCTTATCCCGCCGCTTGTCGTCGTCTGCCCCGTCGGATCAACAAGCATTTTCTTTATCGAATCAAGATTGTTCTTGATAGTCGTGCTGTCCGTCTGATTGAGCGTCAGCTCCGCCTCTGTCGCCTTGAACAGAGAATTCACATCCTCTTTAGACAGACCCAAATACTTTATCTTGGTCGCCACATCCTGCAGCTGGTCAGTGGCCAATTTAAGCGCGCTCTCGACACTCTCGTATTTCTTCACCGTGGACGAGCAGGTGCAGCGCCCCTGATTGTCATCAAGGACATTGCAGAAATTATCCATGCATTCCAGATACTGGGCCTTGCAGAAAGCCAAATTTGCGGCGGCTTCCTCGGCGCTTTCAATGGATGGAGCCTCAGCTGCGCTTTCGGTGCTGAATATCTGCGGAGTCGATGACGCGCGCATCACTATGGGCGATCGCGCCGCAGCGCCAACCGACGCCCTCATGGCCGGGGCGGCCGCGCGGGCCACGCCCCCGTTGTACAAAGCAGTCTGTATTCCGGCGCGGGCCTGCACCACCTTCTGATTGTTCGCGCCAACCCGCCCGACCGACCGCGGGTTGCCCGAAACGGCCGGAGCCTGGCCAACTATCGCATTCGCGATTGTGCGCGAGCTGCGCGTGGCCGCACCGCGACTCTGCGCGGCGGCCGAACGGGACGACACCGGCCGGCTGCCGGCCGCCGAAGTTCCCGAGCGAGCGGTCGCACGGGGGGCGACCGCCACCTGCACGGCGGAACGCGCCCCGACGGCGCGGGACGATGATGCGCCCGCCTGCCGGGCCGGTTGCCCGGACGACAGGCTGCGGCGCCGCGCGGCGGATGCCGCCCTGTTTATGGATGACCCCACAGGAGCGGCTTGCGCGGCCTGAACTTGCGCGGCGGACGGCGGCACCTCGTCGCTTTCAGGCGGAGCATATTCCTCTGCAGGCGGTTCCTCGTCATATATTTCATCATAGACAGGCATAACTTCCGCGAACACCGGAAGCACGAAAAGCGCCGAAATCAGCGCAAAAATCTTTTTCATATACATTTTCTCCTGTACATCTTGACTGGGATTCTATCACACTTTGCAAAAAATTCCAAGCATATTGTGGCATATATTCACAAAAACTTGACAACTCCCCGTGGCAATACATTAATTTAATCTCTGCCGCTTTTTGCTTGTAATCGCGGCGCTCGCAGTAATAAAAAGATATTCCGCAGTCTGCCCCTGATAAATGACATTTTTCTTTGATTATTACGGCACGCGCGAATGAAAACGCGCAATGATGCCGTTCCCATAAAATATGGTGAAAAAAACTATTGCGTTGTCTGCAGCGCCGTAGTAAGGTTCTGAAAAATAGAGGGAATTGAGAAAAAATGAAACGAATGCTGCTGCTTTTAGCTTTAAGCGGGCTGTGCGGGTCGGCTCTCGCCGAGACTCTGCCGACAATCTTATCAGAGGCCGATGTGGAAACTTACGGCAGGATCTTCGCTCTGCAGGACAAAGGAAAGATCGCCGCCGCAAAAAAGCTTGATCCCGAGGTCGAGGACGATATCCTGATGGGCGAGGTGCAGCACCAGCGCTACATGTCCAAAAATTATGCCGCCAGCGGGCTTGAGGTCGCCGAGTGGCTGGACAAATATCCGTCCCATCCAGGCGCGGAATCAATGTTCAGGCTGTCCAAGAAAAAACGGATACTGGCGCGATCTCCGATACCGCCGAGCGTCGCCAGCCCAAAGTCCGACGGCGGCGCTTACAACGAATCGACCACCGCCAGGCGCTATTACGGCTCCATCGGAAATCAGGTCGGGCAAATCGTGCGCTTTATAAAAAGGCGCAATATCGCCGCAGCCGCAAAAATCATGGAATCAGATTCGTTTATGGCGAAAATCGCGCGGGTCGATTATGGCCGTCTGGCCGGACGGCTCGCATTCACGGCATACAACAGCGCCGACTTTGCCGCAGCCGCCAAATGGGGCAAAGAGGCCGCGGAACGCGGCAGCGAGTTCGGGTTTTGGACCATGGGGCTCTTGTCGTATAAAAATGAAGATTATGCATCTTCTCAAAAATACTTCGAAGCCATGCTCGTGCTTGACCACATAAACACCAACCGCAAGGTCGAGGCCGCGTTCTGGGCCGGGCGCGCGGCAGAGGGGGCAGACGACTCGCGGGCGGCAAAAAAGCACTGGAAATACGCCATGAACAGGCCCGCCAGTTTTTACGGCGCCATGTCCGCATCCATGCTGGGGCGCGAGCCGCG
>JAITBM010000053.1 GCA_031283565.1 Rickettsiales bacterium | reverse complement strand
GGAAGTTTGACGCAGCCTTCACGATTCATATCGCGCGTATCCGTCCGAGTCTCTATAAATAAAGGATCAGAGCTTTTGACGGCTGTGCGGGGGCTGGATGGCGTTGCGCCCGCTCCGCTTGATTCGACGCCGCCGGTATTCCAATACGGAGGGGAATATTTCGCGACATGGCTGGAAGATCTGGTTCACAACCCGTATCAGTTTTATGCCAAGCACATTCTGCGTTTGCGGGTTCGGCCGGACATAGGCGACGAGATAGGCGCGAAAGAATTCGGAACATTGGTGCACGGCGTTTTAGAGGCTTGTGCAGTCTGTGGCATTGCGGAGGCGCCCGGCATAGATGCGATGCTGGTTGAAGCAGGCGGCAAATTGCTTGAAAAAGACAGCGTGCTCCAGCGTTTTTGGCATAACCGATTCCATGAGATAGCTCCAGTCGCGGCAAAACTGTTGTCGTCGGGGCCGGCTTCGTTTGAAGAGGATATTGAGATGGATTATTTCGGACGAAAAGTTCGCGCCCGCGCCGACAGGGTAGAGCGAATCGGTTCAGCCGTGCGCGTCGTGGACTACAAGACGGGCGCCATTCCTTCGAATTCGCAGCTAGGACTTGGAAAAGATCATGACTGCACAATGCCGCAGCTGCCGGTAGAGGCCCTTATTTTACGCGAGGCGATCGGAGCGTCCGTATCCATGGCTTTTTTGCGGCTTCAAAGAAAAAAATCGGCCCTTGTCGAATTCGATGAAAAAGAGACCGCGGAATCGATCAAGGCGGCAGAAAGCAAGATGAAGTTTTTGTTTGCACAGGATACGTATGCCAGGCCAGATCATTATTTGGATGAAAAATACCGTGATTTTGACGACCTGTGCCGGCTAAGCGGAACGGATGAAATGTGAGTGAGGCAAAACGCATTATTGGAATCGATCCGGGGCTGCTGCATACGGGCTGGGGCGTCGTGGACACAGTTGGATCGCAAAAGAGCTATGTGGCAAGCGGAGTGATCCTGCCGCCGAAAAACGACAACCTTCCGGCGCGTCTGTCATTTATTTTCAAGGGTTTGAGTACATTGCTGGATATCTGGAAGCCTGATTGCGCGGGCATAGAGATAATATTCGTGAACCAAAATCCAGCGACGACCCTGCTGCTTGGGCATGCGCGCGCGGCCGCCATTCTGGCGGTTGCAACAAAGGAAGTCCCGCTGTTCGAATACGAGCCGAATGTCATAAAAAAGGCCGTTACCGGGCGCGGGCACGCCGATAAGTCCCAGATTGACGCCATGGTGCGCGCCTTGCTGCCGAATGCGCGATCCTCCAGTCCTGATGAATCGGACGCTCTAGCCATAGCCATCACCCATGCGAATTATTTTCGCCCCATTTAAGACTGGTACGCCTAGAGTTCCGGAAGCAGGTTCAGCCGCTCGCATTTTTCAAATTTGCCATAGTGTATACAACGCCCGCAATCACTGGCGCAAAGGGCAGAGCAATTAAAATAAGAAGTATCAGAATACACATACACCCATGAGCCCAGAATAGGCTTGGTCGTTTTACACCAGCAATGAACACCTTCTTTTTGCTTACTAATATCTGTCTTGCTTTCAGAGCACATGCCGATCCCTTCAATCAAGTGTTTGCTGTACAAGTAGCTCCAAGCTCTCCCCCAGCCATAATCGTCCATGTTAGACGCGGTAAAAAGATTGTTGCCATGACTGCGCAAGCCAGATAGTCCCGCTGAAACCGCGCACATGGCTGCCGAATGCGCCATGCAGGGCGCAAGGGTTGCCAGCGCTGCAAAAATGCCGAATATTTCAATTTGCTTCATCTCATATATCTTTTTGATTCGATTCGGACGGAATAGTTCTATCCGTCCGAACCGTGCCTTAAAGAAAAAAGGATGGTTAAAATTTTATGGTTTTCAAGTTTTTCCAAATAATCCGAATCCGCATGTAAGAACAGAAAATATAGCGGAATAAAAACGTGCTGAGACGCTTGAAAATCTTGATATTTTGCCATCAATATAAAAGTATTTGCAAATAAAAAAGAAGTTTGTTAAAATGAAAGCGGTATCACAAAGAAAAAAGGATCCTTTTTTCTTTACTTTAAAATCCGCAATTTGTCAATATATACTATTTTTTGCATAGTTGCGGAACTTTCTGCTATGCCCAATAATTGCGCGGCAAAATTATGTCTCGCTTGGTTTATTTTGTTATCTGGGGCAAGGGGCTTGGTAAATAATAAAGAGAAGAGCTGAAGTGCACATTAACCTTGATTCTTAGGCTTGCGCAACGATGTTTTTGTCTGCGACAAAAAGGTTATAAACAGACTCATTCAGGAATTAACGGTGCGCGTAAGCAGATAGTCGATGTCGTTTAAAGCATGATAAATATACGTGTTTTTCGTCATTGCATGGCTAGTTTTGAAACCGGTCCAGAAGTTCCTTGATTTCGCCGATCTTTTTATCTCGGTCGCTTTCGTCTGTGAAAGAATTGGCGACGCACGATTCCAGATGGCGCTGCAGAATATTGCTTTCGATCGCCTTTACGGCGGCTCTTGCGCCTTTGAGCAACATAAGAATATCCGGGCAATAGCGTCGTTCCGAGATCATTTTTTTCACGCCTTCAAGTTGCCCGATCGCACGGTTCAGGCGCGCTAGTTCTTTTTCGTGGCTGGGATTTGCTCCGCAGCCACATTGTTCATTCGATGACATTTGTTCGCGCTTATTTGTTGCAGCCGCACGAACAATCTTTGCCGCAAGTGCATGGCTTGCCATCGGAGCAGCCGCATTCGCACTTTTTCCCGCAGTTGCAGTTTTTTTCTTCGGTCATTGCAATCTCCTTTGATTTTTTTAACCGTTTATATTATACCCCCTAGGGATATACTTGTCAAGCCAGGCCAAGTTTTTCTTTTATCGGGTATTTTTGACAGATTCGATCGAAAGCTTTTTGATTTTCATCGCTTTGCCCGCAATTTATGCGCCACAGCGCTTCGGACTGGCTGCCTGGTATATATTCTAGATGAAGAGATCGGCTGGCGACTGCCGTTTTCGTGCCGTTCATGACGGCCATGGCCCACCACCATAAATCGTCAGTCGTTGGTGCTATCGACATAAAAATATCGGACTTTGATATATCGCCATAAAGCGAGCGGGGCGGGAAAAGAATGCCGCCGCCGCTGGTTCCTATGTTATTCAAGCGCGGGCGCATGCCCCAAAGTATGCAGCGGGCCCAGCGGTAAAGCTTCCATTCCGCAGTCCGCGCGGACTGCGCCCGGCGCGCGCGCCGGGCGCAAACAGCATTTGGATATCGTTTGTGGCAAGCAAGCAGGCGCGAAACCAGATCGCGCGGGTAAATCAAATCGTCGTCTATAGTGATGATCGTTGCGTCTGGAAAATCACGCAACGCGGGAACCAGTTTTTTATAGGACCGCATGTCATTTTTTTCCCATCTTATTTCAAGAAGTGGCAGGGACGCCAGTCCGGCCGGCAGCCTGCGACCTGGAAATTGCGGCTCTGCAAGATACAGGACTATTTTATCCGGCAGGCGCCAACCAGACAGAATGCTGCCGATCGCTTCCGCAACAGTTCCGATTCGCGCCGGAAATGATGTGAGGCTTATAATGATTTCTTCGTGCTTTTTCATGCCATGGCCGTAAAGACTTTCTGAACGTCGTCGTTCTCGTTCAATATGTTGACTAATTTTTCCAATTTGGCCGCATCTTCGGGGGACGGTTCGACTGGATTGTCGGGAATCCATTCGATTCCGGCCTCCTCCGGTTCGCCTAGCTTATCTGAGAGCGCTTTTTGCACGGCGCCGAATGCTTCGGCTTTCGCATATACTACGTGGCAATCTTCGCCTGAATCAAGGTCTTCCGCGCCCACTTCCATTATAATTTCCATCATTTCGTCTGCATTTTTCGCAGCCGACAGCGGATAATAGATGACACCCTTTTGCTTGAACATAAAGGCCACGGATCCCATTTCGCCTATATTCCCGCCCCCTTTTGCAAACAGGTTTTTGATCTCAGGCGCGGTGCGGCGCGGATTGTCAGTCATGGCTTCGACTATCATAGGAATCGCGCCTGGGCCATATCCTTCATAGCGGACGGAATCGTAATTTTCGCCGCCAGAAGCTTGGGATTTTTCGATGGCCCTTTTTATATTGTCGCCAGGCATGGAGGCCTTTCGGGCGTTAAAAATGGCCAGGCGGAGTCTTGCGTTGTTCTCCGGATTCGGATCGCCTAGCTTTGCTGACATTGTGATTTCCCGCGCCAGTTTTGTAAAACTGGCGGACCTGGCCGCGTCTTTAAGGCCTTTGGTATGCTTTATCGTGCTCCATTTTGAATGACCAGACATGATTGTTTTTAGCCTTTTTATAAGTTATAATAGTTGCAACAAGGATATCAGATGTTTGGAAAATTGCAAGGCAGGATCGATTTTGTTGGCAATAACTTCGCCATAGTGATGGCGGGCGGCATCGGATTCAAGGTGCTGGTTCCGTCCGGCCTGCTCGTTGCCATGCATGCCGGAGAAGAAACTGTATTATGGACAGAAACGATTGTGCGCGAAGATTCAATAAGTCTGGTCGGGTTTGAAGCCTTCGCCGATCAGGAGCTGTTCATAAAGCTGACCGGCGTTTCCGGAATAGGGCCGAAGCTTGCGCTCGCAATGCTTGGCGCGTGCAAAGCGGCGGCTCTTGAGGCCGCGATAGCGAATGGGGACGCTCTAACGCTGACTTCTATTCCTGGGGTTGGTAAAAAAGTCGCTGAACGCATAATCGTAGAATTAAAAGGCAAGGT
>JAITBM010000090.1 GCA_031283565.1 Rickettsiales bacterium | reverse complement strand
TTATCTTTTTATGCCCCGGGGTTTTTACATAAACCGTCTGGGCAATTTCTATCACGCCGTCCGGTGCCGTTTCCATCGAATCGGTCGACACATGGATATGATATGGCAATTCCTGATGTACAAACCTGTATATCTGCCCGCGCGTGATCTCAGCCAGCCACAATGAGTCCGGCACGTCCAGCGCGTCGAACTGATCGAACAGGTACGGGGCGACAGGCATAGCGTTCGCGATGGATTTTATCATCGGCGCCAAGGCTTCATTCCTAAGGGCCGAAATCATGAATATTTCTTCGAACAAGCCCGTTTCCGCAAGCTGCCCCGCAATGGGCAGCAAAGTATCTTTCGGCACTGCGTCGGTCTTGTTTATCGCCGCGAAAATCCGTTTTTTTCTTGGCAGGATTTCCACTATTCCGCGAACGGTATCGGTCATGCCGTGCGTCGCGTCCACAAGCACCAGTATTGCGTCGGCCTCCTCCATGGCCTGCCGTGACGCTTCCGCCATAGCTCGGTCCAGTCGTCTCGCCGGTTTGAATATGCCGGGAGTATCCACGAATATCAGCTGCGAATCGCCCGCCATTTTCACAGCGCGAATGCGGGTGCGTGTGGTCTGCACTTTGTGCGAGACTATCGAGGCCTTGCGTCCCATGACCGCATTCAGCAATGTGGATTTTCCCGCGTTCGTGGGACCGATGATGGCAACGAACCCAGATTTTGAAACTTTCTCTTTATCTGTCATTTAGTGATTCTAGCACATGGGGTTTATTTTTTCAAGCTTTTATATTGACAAAAACAAAAGTAGTTGTACAATATGCAATATTTATTAACAACCAAATGGCCCTAAAAATGACAATAAAGAGAACCCAAGGCAAACTTGACAATCTGTTGAGGCATCCCAAAATGACAAAGCAGCTGGTTGAGTCGATCAACAAACTGATGCGCGTCCCGGAAACTGACAAATTCGACGGCAAGATGATACAGGCGCTGGGCAATCCGGTGTACATGGCGGAAACGTCGAAAAAGCTGAATGAAATACTGACTCAAAGCAAGCCGCAGATCATGCTGCTTTCCGGCGGCCCGTCTCGGGCGTATAGCAAGTTCGGCCCGGAATACATAGGCGCGCTTTTGATGGATTCAGTAGGCCACGTGATGGCGTGCAGGCACGATATGGATGACTGTTTTGCCGACGCATCAAGGCAGTTTGCGGAAATGGTCGGCATGACCATGCAATTCGCCATGGATTTCTCTGCTCTGCTCAGCAGAAGCATGCGCCGCGAACTGCGGTTCACGGCGGAATCGACGCGCATATTCCGACAGATCGGCCCGTCGCTTTCATCTGTTAACCCGCAACGGCAGCCAATCGTCATAACCGAGACAAGCTCTCGGAATACTTATGAAAATTTCTTATTTCCCCAGATTGACGGATTGTATAACGTATTCCTAAATCCGAACCTGGTAATAGTGTCAAGCCGCGAATCAGCTCTTCGCGCAAAGCTTACTGCGGAGACGGTGCTTTTGGGGCAGGCGGCATCCATAGAGGTCGCGCCGTTCAAGTCCCCATTGGCATGGCATGACGGGTGCTGGGAAAAATCCCCGCTTGGGATCAGATTTATGTGGGCCGAAGTGCAAAGGCTGATAAAACACGGCGACTGGGCATTCGGCGATCCAGGGGTTGGATCAAGAATCCGCATGCCTGACGACAAGCAGGCAGATCTGGCAAATGTCATCGCCATAGCTGCCTCAGATTCGAAAAGGAAAATTCATAGCTTGGTGGCGTCGGGTCGGTCGAGATAGTCCGGAGGAGGCGGTCCGTCAGGCGCCCCCTTTTCCCATCGCATCCCGCCGCCCCGCAAATTGATTTTTTTATGCTTGACGCTTTTCGGCTTGATTACTGAGCCGAAGGAAATAACATACTCGCGTGACAAAATAGCATCTCATTTATGTCCTTTCCTAGCCAGCGTGCGGTCAATCCGCGGCGCTGTTGTTAAAAGGGGTTAACGGGCGGCGGGGTCATGCCGCCGAGATATTTTTCAGACATCGCAACCATCTTGTCTTCGTCTATGCGCGAGAATATGTTTTCCGGCACCGAGAATGATTCTCCTTCCTCGATTCTGTGTTCGTATGACTTCGGCCATGATAAATCACGCCTATTTCCGCCGCCGAACACTCCACGCATTTTTTCCGCGGCGGCTGGAATGAACGGCGATGACACCCGCGCGTAAAAGTCAATCAGTTGAAAGCATTCGCTCGCCGCTGTCGCTGCCTCTGCTTCCCGCCCGTTTTTTATCAAATTCCACGGCGCGGCTTCGGACAGGAACTCATTTCCCGTCGCCCATAGCTCTCGCAGAGCTTCAACCGCACGGCGGAACTCGCAATCATCCAGAGCCTGTGTCAATTCCGCAAGCCCTCTATTGATTTTTTTCGCCAGCGCGGCGTCCGTAGCTCCGCTACGGGGGACCTTCAATCCGAACGTTTTTTTCGCCAGCTTGCATACGCGCGAGACAAAATTCCCGAGCACGCCGTTCAAATCCTTGTTAACAATATCTGCAAAACGCCGTATCGAAAAGTCGCTGTCATCGGTTTCCGGAGCACTCGCCAGCAGCGCGTAGCGCCAGCAATCCGCAGGGGCGTCCGCCAAAGCCTGGTCCATAAACACTCCGCGGCGGTCGCTCTTGCTGAACTTGCCCCCTTCGAAAGTCAGGAAATTCATGGCTTTCAGCATGTCCACAGTCTTCCAGTTATCGCGCACGGCCAGCTGCTGTTCGGGGAAAAAAACCGAATGGAATTTCACATTGTCCTTGCCCATGAACTGCGCATAGCGCGCATCTTTGTTTTTCCACCACGAAGCCCAGTCGGGACTCGCAGCCTGCGATATCGAAACATATCCCCACGGCGCGTCGAACCACACGTAAAAAACCTTGCTTTCATATCCCGGCTTGTTTACTGGAATCCCCCATGGCAGGTCGCGAGTGATCGAGGTGTCGCGCAGGCCCTCGTTCTTCCAGCCATCAGCGATCGCTGCCGCCGCTTTGGACCATTTTGGCGCATGGGACGCCAGCCACTCGCGCCACTCGCCCTCAAGTTTCGAGGCCAGGAAAAACAAGTTCTTCGTCGGGCGCATTTCCACCCGCCCGCCGGATATGGCGGACCGCGGGTTTTTAAGCTCATCGATTTCATACGCAGCAGCGCAGGCCGGGCACTCGTCCCCCCTAGCCTTGTCATGCCCGCATCGCGGACAGGTTCCGACAAGCTGGCGGTCCGCGAGGAACATGTTGTCGTCTATGCCGAACGGCTGAACGGTTTCGCGCTCCTCTATCAGCCCGCGCTCGTCAAGTTTTGTGAAAAGTGACTGCACCAGCTTGGTTTGCAATTCCGTATGTGTGCGTCCGTACAGGTCCAGCGACAGATTGAAGGCATTCATTGACGCAATCTGCCGCTCCAGCCACTTGTTGTTGTATTCCAAGACAGGCATGTTCTCTTTGGCGGCGCCGACAATGGACGGCGTTCCGTGCTCATCGGCGCCGCACACGAACAACACGTCGTCTCCACGGGCGCGGCAGAACCGAGCGTAGGCGTCCGCCGGAAGCCAGCAGCCCACCAGATGACCGAGATGCAGCTCTCCGTTGACATATGGAAGGGCTGATGTTATCAAAATCTTGCGCGGCATTCTGATTCCTTTTATAACCGGAATTCTAGCATGTCATGCCATAAAGTCAACTGGATTCGCCCCTCTATTTCAGTAATGTCGTGCAAAGCGTGACAAAATTCAATTGCCGCCGTCAGGTCCGGCACGGCATATTGCGGCGCCTGGCGTTCTATTGGCTTCGCGCCAGCTCATAGCCACGCCCTCCCGCCCGTTGAACTTCCCGTCCAGCAGCTTGTCCAGCGCGTTCGCGCGTGTCAGCTGATTTTTTGACAGCCGGTCAAAGTTCTTCATCCGGTCAGCCATGCTTCCGCTTGATGTGCTTAAAGCCTTTGCGTCCCCCCCTCCATACATTCATCAGGGCACCACGGCCTATAAAGTTCTTCACTACCAGCTGTTTTTGAAATCCGAAACGGGTCGCAGCGATGTGATAAATATCACGTTCAATCCTGTCGACACACCGACGGAAAAGGCAGCTCCTTTTCCATCTGTCCACGCGTCAATTTCCCAAACCCAAGCCTCTTGTACGCCATCGACGATATTCTATCGAAGTATTGCGACGGTATGCTCTT
>JAITBM010000078.1 GCA_031283565.1 Rickettsiales bacterium | reverse complement strand
ATTCTTGACATTTACAATACCGGCGAAAGCGGAGGTACTGCTGATATTCTAACACCAATTTATTATCCCTAAAAGGGCAACAAGAGCAATGAACACCTGTTTTCGGTGGACTATGAAATATGAAGCCCGGTTGTATATATCTCGCCCGTTACGCTGATTTATTGCGCGATTCCTTTCGCGGCCACTTTTTTTACAAGGCGCGCGCTACGGTTTGGTTTTTTTACTTTGCTTTCGTCGGCGACTTTCTTGGCGACAGCGCCGTTCTTTTTAAGAATGGCTTTTTTTACGGCCAACATATCGTCGGTCAGGCGCGAATTCGGCTTGGACATAACATACAAATCAAGTCCGCCGTGTTTCATCAGAGTGCGCAATCCATTTATGGAAATTGTGAGCGTAAAATCCTTGCACAACATATCGGAATGAAATTTTAGCGTTTGCATATTTGCTTTGAAAGTACGCTTTGTGTGGCGCATCGAATGGGACACATTCATTCCGACTTGTGTTTTTTTGCCTGTAATCTGACACATTTTTGACATTCTAAATTCCTTAGCTTTACATTTTGCGCATAATTATAGCACAAATTAAGGCAAAAGTCAAGGCTATTATCAAATCCCGCGCAAACGGCGGGATCGATGATCGGATTTTTTAGAACCGTCGCGGCGGCTGCCCGTGGTGCATGGATGATCCGCCAGAGCGCCTGGACAGATATCGCGCCGCCATCAGCGCCAGCCATTCGCCGGTCAGCCAGCCGAAGTCTCCTATGAAGTCATCGCACCCGCCTTTTACGGCCAACCAAATTACATAGCCGATCTGAAACGCAAAGGCTGCGTACAACGCAAAAAACGTAAAATTGAAAAAATATTTTTTTACTCTCGAAAGCATGTTTGATCCTTTTTTTTCGCCGGCATCCATCTGCCTCAACAATATGTCCGATTCTGGTGCCAGGCTCGGACGGGCCCCGCGACAGCCAAGCGGCGCGTCAAGCTCACGCCATTCGCGCCAATGCCCTTAGGCAGCCATCGCAAGGCGAACATTGTCGTTCGCGGGAATGTTGTTAGCATTCGTTTGTTTCGGTCTTTTTCGGGAACCATCCCGGGACACAAGCGCAATCTTTCAATCCCTGTCGAATCTGTTTCAGCCCCGTGATTTTCTTGGTGGAGCTGCGGGGTGCCGCCCCCCGGTCCAAAAGATCTATTGCATGACGCGATCAGTGCCGTCTTCGTTTTCACGACGCGTCAATTATAATAAAATCTTCTGTAAAATGCAAGTCATTATTTTTTGCTTGACCGAATCGGTTCAATTGATAAGTATATCGGCACGAACAAAGGAGACGCGCATGATTCTAGGGGTAGGCATAGACTTGGTCGAATGCAGCCGCTTTCTCGGCTGGTCGCCGTTCAAGAAGTCGCGGATTTTTACGAAAAAAGAGCTTGATTTCGCCGATTTTGACCGAGCGGGAGGCGAGCGGCATTTGGCAAATTTCTGGGCCGTGCGCGAGGCTTTTGTGAAAGCCGTCGGCACCGGGTTCGGAGACGACATGCAGTTCTCAGACGTTTCCGTGTCGCATGACGATGTCGGGCGCCCAGAGGTGATTCTCGCTGGCGGCGCCAAGTCCGCGCTCAAAGAACTGTCCAAAGAAGCCCGCGTCCACGTCTCGATCACGGACCAGGGTGAATACTCTGCCGCCGTCGTCATCATCGAAGAGTGAGCAGCAGAGACTTGTATTTAACGGCAGTATGCTTTGCATGCGGCTTTTATTAACAATCAATCCACCTCGTCGCGGAAATGGCTGATTGCATCGAATCTATATGAATGCGCCGCGGATGTGCCATTCGTTCGTGCATGCATTGCGGCATTCGGAGGAGCAATGCTTGTCATATGTCGCTATGTGGCGCCACGGAGTCCAGCTTGCTGCGCCGCGAGCCTTTGAATATTTGTATCTACAATGGCAGTACCGGCCGCTATCGCAATAACTCCCTCCCCGCCGGGATGCATGCGGGCTGTCGTCACAACTCCATTTCACGGCGGTGATTTCGGTGTTTTTCACTGCAAAGCTCAATGGCGACGCCTGCTTCCAGCATTCGGTTTCGTCTCCGCACCCGGCAAGCGCGAAAGCCACTAAAAATGTAGCCGCTTTTCTTTTCATAGCCGTATCTGGGACGGGGAAAACCCGATCTTGCGCCCTATATCCGGGCGCATGTTTGTCAGCAGGCCTTTCGCTGCGTCCGTTGTGAAATGATAGCTGTCTTTTTCACATTTTGTCTCCCACAGCGCGCGGCGCAGCATTGCGGTCAGTTCGCGTTTCAAATTCCGGACACCCGGCTCGTTGGTGTGGTTGCGTATGACATGCCGTATGGTATCGTCGTCGAACGTGATCTTGCCGAAGTCCCAGCCCGTGTCCGCGGCCGCGCCCCGAAGCAGGTGCCGCCTGGCGATCTCGACTTTTTCATCCAGCGAGTAGTCCGGCATTTCTATTATCTCCATGCGATCCAGCAGAGCCGGGGACATTTTCAGCGAATTGGCCGTCGCTATGAACATGACGCCGGATAGGTCGAAATCGACCTCTAGGAAATGATCGCGGAAACTCTTGTTCTGCTCTGGATCCAATACTTCAAGCAGCGCGTTTTCTGGATCGCCGCGATAATCCCGCCCCATCTTGTCGATTTCGTCCAAAAGGATGACCGGATTGCTCGTCCCGGCGCGCTTCATTGCATCCATTATGCGGCCGGGCTGGCTTCCAATGTAGGTGCGCCTGTGCCCGCG
>JAITBM010000038.1 GCA_031283565.1 Rickettsiales bacterium | reverse complement strand
GTTTTTACTTCGGCGGGACAGTACATCGGCGACAAAGCTAGGATCCGATATTGCAAAGACTTAGCCGACGAATGGATAATAAAATATTCGCACTAAGGCAAAATCACGGACGAGCTGGAAGCCCAGCGGGATAATATTATGCGCTTGCTGATACAGCCGCAGAATCATAGGTAAAAAGGTGAATAACGATGCTGCTGATTTTGATATTTTTTTTGACTGGATGCGTCCGGACGGCGATACCGACGGTAGAGGCAGTGGTAGGCGCGGGCGTTGCCATCGATCACTTTTTCGAGTTCAAATGCATACAGGCCGCTCGCCGCATAGGCGGGAAAACACAAAAACAATAATATAAACTTTCTCATTTTTTTGATTTTATCAGCGACATTATCCAAAATATAAAACGTAGAGCCAGAAAAACTCCAAGAAATAGTGCTGACGCCTCATCGGCTCTCGGCCCAAAACACACGCCGGCAAGCGAAATTAAAATGATAAAATCCAGCAATTTTAGGTTGTTCATGATGTTTTTTTGGTCCTTTTTTGCGTTTTTTATATCAGCTCTTCAATAATTTTCAGAATTTGCCCCGCGACATTCTCTATCTTTATATCGGTCGGCAAGCTTGATGTATCGCGGTCGTTTATCCGGTATTTTACTTCAAGGGCTCCGGAATCGATGCCCCGCTGGGAAACTATCAGCCGCAACGGGGAGGCTATAAGATCTGCGTCCGCGAACTTTTCCCCGGCCCTTGCGTCCCTGTTGTCCAGCAGCACTTCCGCGCCGGCGCGCCTCAAATCGCCGTATATTTTTTCCGCAAGGGCAAAGCCTCCCGGCAATCCTATGACTTCGGCTGCGAATGGGGCGAGCGCCATGTTCCAAATCGGACCGAATTCATCCGATGATTCCTCCAAAACCCCCGCCCATGCGCGGCCGACCCCTATGCCGTAGCAGCCCATGATTGGATTTTTTAACGCGCCGCCGGAATCCGTAAAAAACAAGTCCAAAGCCTTTGAATATTTCGTTCCCAGCTGGAAAATATTCCCGATCTCTATTCCGCGCTTTTCTTGCATGGCCGCGCCGCATTTCGGGCAGATTCCATTTTCTGCAGCCTCCTTGTTAGCTGCGTAGCCGCAGACGCCGCATATAAAGATCGTATCCTCGCCGCTTTCGTGCAGCAGCTGGAATTCATGCGCGGCATTCCCGCCCATGTCGCCGGCCAGCGATTCGACCGCCATGAAATTTCGAAGCCCGCACCGTCTGAATATCCTGTGGTACGCATCAAGGCATTTTTGGTAGTATGCGCCCAAGTCCGCGTCCGTTTCGTGGAACGAATATCCGTCTTTCATCGTGAATTCCCGCGTGCGCAAAAGGCCGCCGCGCGCGCGCAGCTCGTCCCGGAATTTCGTTTGTATCTGATAAACCATGAACGGCAGCTGGCGGTACGATTCGAGGCTGCTTTTCACAAAATCCGCCACAACTTCCTCGTGCGTGGGATTCAGCACGTAGTCCGTTCCGCCGCGTCCCTTGAATTTTGCCAGCACGTCCACCGAATCATAGCGCCCGGATTTGATCCACAGATCCGCCCCCGATACCAGCGGCATTTTTATTTCCTGACCGCCTATGGCGTTCATTTCCCCGCGGATTATCTTTTCAGCATTTGCCTGAACGCGCCAGCCCAGCGGCGAGAGCGTGTAGATGCCGGCCAGCGTCTGATGAATGTAGCCGCCTTTCATGGCGATTTTATGTCCGCGCGTTGTCGCGCCGGCTATGTCTCCGAACTGCCTTTTTGCGCAAAGATTTTCGATTTTCATTTTAATCCTATTGACTTTGCAGGCATTATAAAGCATCATGCTTTTGATTGCAATGGAAAATCAAACAAAGCTATTGGTCGGGAAAATCGCCGCGCCGCACGGCCTGCGGGGTGAGGCGCGGGTGCAGGCCTTTACGGAATCCCCCGCCGACTTTTCCAGGCTTGCCACGACGCCCGTCGCGGTCAAGTTTGTTCGCGCCGCCGGGGCCGGCGCGGCGATCTGCCAGGTCGCCGGGGCGGCTTCCCGCGAAGATATTGAAAAACTTCGCGGAACAGAGCTGTTCGTGGATCGGTCGGATCTGCCAAAGCTGAAATCCGGCGAGCATTATATCGCAGACCTTATCGGCATGGATTGCGGCGGCAGCAAGGTGGCCTATGTGCACAACTTCGGCGCGGGCGACATTTTGGAGCTGGGCGACGGGCGAATGGCGCCGTTTGCCGGCGCGAAAATCGATTACGAAAAAAGGGAGATTCGCCTTGAAAAATAAGCTGATAATGCTGGTCGGAATGCCGGGCGCGGGAAAAGGCACTCTCAGCGGTATGCTGAAAACCAGGCTTGGCATCGAATGCGTGTGCGCAAGCGATCTTCTGCGGGCTGTCGATCCGGCATCAAAGCTTGGAAAAGAAATAGCCGGGAACCAAGCCGCCGGAAGGCTGAATGACGATGTAATCGTGAATCAGGTAATGGAGTCCGCGTTTGGCAAAGCCAGGGAAAATTTGGTTATTGACGGATACCCGCGGCAAATCGGGCAGGCCGAGCATGCGCTTCGCCGGGCGGCGGAGCTTGGATTCGAGGCGATTGCGGTTTTTCTTGCCATAAGCGAGGCGGTTGCCGCCGCGCGGCGGGACAAACGGCTGCGCGATGCTGCGGCGGCCGGCGTCGCGGCGCGCAGGGACGACGCGGATCCAAACGTTCTGGTGCGGCGCTTTGCCGAATATCATGGCAAGACAGAACCGATGATAGACTGGCTGCGCGAAAAGCTAGGCGCGGATTTTTACAAGTTTGACAACAGCGGCTCGCCGGAAGACCTGTACGAAAAAGTCGTGAAAGTTTTGAATTTGTCCGTCCGCTAAATGCCTGCTTGCCAAGAGAGGAATTTTTTTGTATGCTTCGCGGCATGAAGAGTAACATACTAATAATTGGCACGGTGATACTGGCGGATCAACTATCAAAGGGGCTGTTGCTGCGCATGATAACCGGGGCGTGGCATTGGGGCGGCAGGGCCCTGGCGATAGCGCCGTTCCCGTACATGATTGCGCGGCTGACAAGCTGGTTTAATATAGTTTTCACTTGGAATCCAGGCACGGCTTTTTCGCTTCTGCGCGAAGCGCCGGGAATGGCTGTGATATTTATCACCGCGGCGATAATCGGATTTTTGACGTACCACTTGTTCGCAAGGATAAAAGATGGACGCGAAAAATTGGCCATGTCCCTGATAGTAGGCGGCGCGCTCGGGAATCTGATAGACCGCGCGAGGTTCGGCGCGGTCATAGACTTCGTGGACTGGCATGCAGGAACTTGGCACTGGCCGGCTTTCAATGTGGCCGATGCGTGCATTTGCGCGGGGGCCGGCCTGTATTTGCTGATTTTTATAAAACAAAGGAAAAGAAATGGTTAGCTACATGAACAACAATTCGGGCTTTGCGCAATTCCAGCAGATGAAGAATGCGGAGACTGCTTCGCAAAAAAAGGGATTTCCAATTTGGGGCTGGGTCGCTCTGGCGCTTTGCGTCTATTGGCTGGTTGCTCCGTCAAAAAAAGAGGCTCCTGTTCAGGAAACGGTCGAAGCGGCGCCGGTTGATATTTCAAAAGTGCCGAAGGTAACGGTCGGCGGAGACAAGATAGAATTTTTATCGCAAGGTCTGCGCATATCGAACATAACGCTCAAAGGGTATAAAAGCGGGCTCAAAAAAAATGACGGCGCGGATATAAAGCTGCTGGCGGGGGACCAAGAATTTGCAGAGATAGGATTTCTGGCGAATGGGACAAGTGTTCCGACAGCTAATTCGATCTGGAAAAAAGACGGCACCGCAATGGTTTGGAAATCGGAAAGCGGAGTCGAATTTCGCCGCACGACAAACATATCAGACGGTTACGTGATAACTGTTTCGGATGAAATAAGAAATAAAAGCAAAAAGCCGGTAAGTTTTTCCCAATACGTCAGAATTGCGCGTAATGGTGGCGAGGCCAGCAAATTCGCGGTTCACGCCGGAGCCGTGGCGGATATAGGCGGCGACATAAAGACCGAATCATGGAAAGATGTTGCCAAAGACGGGGAAATATGGCAGGCGAAGGACGGTTTTGCGGGCTTTACGGACCAGTATTGGGAGGTGGTGGCGGCATCGCGCCAGCCGTCCGACAAGACTATAAAGATAAAGCGTCGCGGCGATAAAATGTTTCAGGCTGATATGGCGCCGGAATATCTGACTCTGGATGCCGGGCAGGCAGCTTCGGTATCTGCTGAAATCTTCGCCGGGCCGAAGACCCAAGACGCATTGCTGGCTGCATCGAAAAAAATCGCGAACATCGATCGGACCATAGACTATGGCTGGTTCGGATTTTTGTCGCGCCCGTTTCTTTGGACGCTGAACAAGCTGCATGACTTCGTTCCGAATTACGGCGTTGCGATAATATTGCTGACGTTGATAATCCGCGGCCTGATGTGGCCGCTTGCGAAAAAATCGATACGCGCTGCCGGCGCCATGCAGAAAATTCAACCAGAGCTGGCGCGACTGCAAAAGCTGTACTCGAACGACAAAATTCGGATGCAGCAGGAGGTCATGCGCCTGTACCAGACCCACAAGGCGAACCCATTTTCAAGCATAGGCGTCATGCTGCTGCAAATTCCGATATTTTTTGCACTATACAAAGCCCTGCTCATAGCGGTTCCGCTCAGGCACGCCGGTTTTTTGTGGGTATCGGATTTGTCGGTGATGGATCCGTACTTCGTACTGCCGGTTTTGATGGCGGGCGTCATGTGGCTGCAAAACAAAATGGGCAAGAATACGGCGGATGCGCCGGGGGCCAAGATAATGAAGTGGATGCCGCTTTTGTTCGGGGTCATGTTCGCAACAATGCCCGCAGGCCTCGTTTTATACTGGACAATATCGAGCATTGCGGGTATCATTCAGACAAGGGTTATTCAAAAAAGGGAGAAATAAATGGCGGATGAAAAAAAATCCAAATTCGGCGTAATAACGGCGGCTTTGATAATCGCGGCAGGTTCTGTCTGCGCGTGCCTGCTGATAAAACCAGCGGCCAGAACAATAAGCGCGGTCGGAATATGCAGGGCGAAGATCGAGCGCGACAAGCTGACCCTTGCGTTGCAGATAACGGCGTTGAACAAGAATGCCGCCGACAGCCTGAAAATAGCAAGAAGCGGGGCCGATGAGGTGGCGCGCAGGATAAAGACGATTGAAGACAAGTCGCTCGAAATCCAGACGAAGGATGTTTCCAGTTATGACAAGACGCAGTGGAAAGACAACAATTCCGTAAAGCTTGGCACTGAAACGGCCATAACGCTTGAAATAACGACGTCAAACAGAGACAGTGCGGATGCAATATTGAACTCGCTGCCGAAAATCGCCGGAGCAGAGGTTTTGACGCAGAGCTTGCGCAACTTTTCGTCCGCAGCTGTGATCGGAGAAGCTTCGGCCAAGTGCCTTGAATCGGCAATCGGGGATGCGCGCGCGAAGGCCGCGGCGCTGGCTGCCGGAGACGGCGAAAAGCTTGGACGCATGATTTCTGCGAGGTTCTTCGACGCGGACAATGGCGATCCCAGCCCGGTCCGGTTCCGCGCGAAGGGCATTGCGGCTGCGATTACCGAATTTGCCGACCTCCAATCGGCGAACGGAGACCTGTCGGTGTCGGTCGAGGCGACATTCGGAATAAGGTAGTTCCGTTTTTCCGGGGGAAAAATGAAAAAAATTTATGCGTTTATAGTGCTTGCCCTCGCGCATATGGCGGCGCGGGGCGAGGCGAATACGAATGCGTTTTTTACGCCCCAGCAATACAATACCATAGAACCTTATTTAAACAAGACCATGAAGCAGAAATTAAAGCCGGCGGACGCGCAGGAATACGGAATGACAGCGCAGCAGGCCATGGTGCGGACGATAAGCGGATCCGGCAAGACTCCGATTGCAGACTATGTCCGTCCCGCAAGCGGGGAGGCCAAGTCGGCGCGCCGCGCCGCTGTGCCATCCAATCAGGCATCCGGGCGCCGGCGGGTCGTGGCCAGAAGCGCAGTGAAAACCGCGGCAGGCGGATCGGCAAACCGGGCCCGCGCAGCATCCGCCGCTTCGTCGGGCCGCCGCCGCGTTGTGCCCCGCAACAGGAGCGCGTCGCGCTTGGACGGATCGAATTCGCAGCAGCATGATTCGACAACCATGGCGCCGGCGCCAAAGCTGCCGGTGGCCGGAGACATGTCGTCGACACAGTGCATAGCAAACTATTCCGAGTGCATGGAAGGTTACTGCCACCGGCCGGACGCGAAATACGACAGATGCTATTGCAGTCCGCGCCTGGCGCAGATAGACGCCGAATACAGGCCCGCGATAGACAGCCTGGTGCAACGTATAACGATAATGCAAAACGGCGGCGCGATCGACGACGGATTGAGCGAGCGGGAATTGGAAGATTTTTGGGATGCTACGTTCGGCGCGAGCGGCGATCCGAATTCCATGGCAAATCTGAATTCCGCGCTAGGCAGCATAGATTGGAGTACGACGGAATCAAGCGTGCGTGGTCAAAACGCATTTGTGGCCGGGGATAATTTCTGCCGCCAATACCTTGCCGGCTGCTTTTACATGGCCGCCAATATGAAAGACATGTACCGCACATCGATAGCAAAAGATTGTAAGACTTACGAGACATATTTGCAGAAAATGAAATATGGCGCCGAGCAGATTGTCAGCACTTACGGAGATTAGTCCATGTTCGCGCAATAACACTCTGTTTATTAATGGCTTGCGTTTTTATGAAAATAGTCCTATAATGCGCGGATGGCACCTTTTGAAACGGGCAGCATTGATGTTTATATAGGGCGAAGGATAAAACTTCGGCGCAATATTCTTGGCTTTACACAAAAACAGGTGGCTGATGCGTGCAAGATATCGTCGCAGCTGATACAAAAATATGAGACTGGCGCAACCTCAATGTCGCCCAAACGTCTTATGCAGATTGGCAGGGCTTTGGACATTCCGGTGTCGTTTTTATTTTCGGGCCTGCCGAGCCAAACCCCTGCCAGCGATTACGTCTCGACCACGCACGATAAAAGCGGCGGCCTGCGCTCGCCGTCAAAAGACGATCCGCTGACAAACAATGATAGTCTTGAGCTGATACGCCTTTACTGGAACTTGTCGAACGGCGAAATGCGCAAAAATATCATGGGAATATTAAGATCCATGGCCGGATCGAATTAAGCCCTGCTGATTATATTGCAAATATTGGCGGGCCGTCCGGCAATGGGGCCCGAGGTGGCGACAGTATGAAGAATGGGGCGGGGCTAGTCTTTAGGAAGTTTTTTTATGCATGTTTTGAAAGCTACGGTGATGGATTCCTTGCAAGTTTCGATAACCACTCCGAATCCGAAGCGCGGATGGGTTATGATTTTTCCAATCTCCCGCTTTTCCGGCTCGCGTTTTGGCGGCGGCGTATTACGGACAGCTTTCGGAGAATCCAGAAAACTTTCGTCTATTTCTGCCAGAAAGCGGCTGGGCGGATTGCGCTGGAACTGACCGAACATCATGCGGCAGGCCGAACAGATTATCAAGCATCGTCTTTTTGCCCGCGTTATTGCTACATACGCCAGCCGTCTTTCTTCCTCCAAGCCGTCGTCCGATATAGCAAGGTCGTTCGGAAATGTCCCGTCTTCCCATGCCGGCAGGAACACTGTGTCGAACTCCAGGCCCTTGGCTGCGTGCATCGTCATTATCGACACGCTGGGCGCGCCAGTATCTCGCTCGTCGTCAGCGGTCATCAGCGCGGCCTGTTCCAAAAAATCCGGCAATGTGTCGAACTTTGATATCACGCCCCTGACAAGCTCCCGTATGTTTTTTATGCGCTCGTCCCGGTCCGTGTCCTTGGATTCGGCCCACATTTTCATATAGCCAGCGCGGTCCAGCAATG
>JAITBM010000034.1 GCA_031283565.1 Rickettsiales bacterium | reverse complement strand
AGAGAAAAAGCAGGTTTCAAGACGTCCATATGCGCCGTTCACAACATCAACACTCCAGCAGGAGGCGGCGCGAAAACTACATTTTTCATCAAAACGCACTATGTCTGCGGCCCAGAAATTGTATGAAGCCGGGTTCATCACTTACATGAGGACGGACTCGACAAACCTTTCGTCCGAGGCGGTGAAAGAGCTTCGATCCTTTATTTCCAAGGATTTTGGCGAAAAATACCTGCCTGCTTCGCCCAACTTTTATTCTAAGAAGCAAAAAAATGCGCAAGAGGCGCACGAGGCGGTGCGTCCGACTCATTTTGGCGCGAAGCCAAAGATTGACGATCCCGACGGCGCGCGGTTGTATGATCTGATCTGGAAAAGGACAATAGCATGCCAAATGACGAACGCGCTTTTTGATGCAGTGGCCGTAGATCTTGCGGCAAAGGATGCCCTGTTCCATGCGACGGGACAGTCGCTCGTATTCGACGGATTTCTCAAGGTTTATGTCGAAGATAAAGACGATAACGCAGACGAGGAAAATGCAAAATTGCCGCCTTTGTCCGCAGGGGACGTCGCCAACGTGCTTGAATTTCTACCCGAACAACATTTTACGCAGCCCCCCCCCCGCTTTACAGAGGCCTCCCTTGTGAAAAAATTGGAAGAGCTCGGAATCGGGCGCCCCTCCACATACGCTTCAATAATGGGCACAATAGTGGACCGGGAATATGTAGGGGTCGACAAGAACCGCCGGTTCACTCCGACAATGGGCGGGCGCCTTGTGTCGGCTTTTCTTGCGGGCTATTTCAATCAATTGATACAGGCGGATTTCACAGCCAAGACGGAAGATGCGCTGGATGACGTATCGAACGGCGAAGCCGGGCGTCTGGCGGTGCTGTCTAATTTTTGGTCTCCGTTCGCCGGATGGGTGGCCTCAGCCAGGGACATTGGAATAAAAGATGTGTGGGACAAGCTAAACGAAGAACTGGCGTCCTTTGTTTTCAAGGGCGGCGAAATTTGCCCCGATTGCGGAGGTCCTCTTCATCTCCGATCCGGCAAGTTCGGCGCGTTCATTTCTTGCAAGAATTATCCGACTTGCAAATACATGAGGAATGTGAAATCTGTCGGCGAAGCGCAGGCAGCGGAGCCTAGCGACCTTGGCGGCGGGATATCATTCAAGATTGGACGCTTCGGCCCCTATGTTACGGATGGGACAAAAAACGCCTCGGCAAAAAAATACACGCGCGATACGATCACGCTTGAAGTTGCCCAGGGGTTGCTCGCAAATGTCGGGCAAAAAGCCGAAGCCGCGAAGCTTGGCAAAAATCCAGCAACGGACGACGATATATTGTTCTAGTCCAGCGGGCGGTACGGCCCATACATTTCCAGCGGCAAGGTGAATGTGTCGGTCAAGGAGCAGCCGTCTCTGACCGAGGCCATAGAGCTGATAAACAATAAAAAGCCGAGCGCTTTCAAAAAGAAATTTCGCAAATAGATAGAGCCGGTTCATTTTGCGGCGGAACATAAAATTTTGTGATAAAAATGTCTGAAAGTTTGAAGCCTTTTGTCGATAGATTGAAACAGAGGGTTTCCATAGTCGAAATCGTTGGACGCTCTGTGCCGCTTCAGCCCAAGGGCAAGAATTTCTGGGGCTGCTGCCCGTTCCATAATGAGAAAACCCCGTCTTTTTCCGTGAACGAAGAACTTGGAATTTATAAATGCTTCGGCTGCGGCGAGGGCGGCGACGTCATCACTTTCATGATGAAAAAGCACGGCTTGCAGTACATGGACGCCCTGCGCGAGCTGGCCGCCATAGCCGGAATGAAACTGCCAGAATTGCGTCCTCGCGATCCTGCCGAAGAAGACCGCGAGAGGGAATATTTCACTATTTTGGGCGAGGCGGCGAAAATGTACGCCGCAGAGCTGGGTGGTTCGATTGCTGACGAATATCTACGTGGCCGGGATTTGGGAGCGGAAATAATCGCGAAATACGGCCTTGGCTATGCCCCGAAGAACAACATTATTTCCGGGCGCTTCGGAGAAAAAGGCGTTGCTGCGGGACTTGTCCGCCACAGCACGTACGGCGGATCGGATTATGATTTTTTTAGGGGCCGGCTGATGTTTCCGATAATGGATGTGCGCGGGAATGTTATTGCTTTTTCAGGCCGAAGCCTTGACGGGTCTGAACCGAAATACATGAATATTGCGGAAACGGAATTTTTTGCGAAAAGGCGCACCCTTTACGGTCTAAATTTCGCCCTGTCCGACATTAGGCAGAAGCGCCGCGCAATAATAGTAGAGGGTCAGATAGATGCCATCCAAATGCAAATGCGCGGATTTGGCGAAACGGTTGCGCCGCTTGGTACCGCGCTGACGGCCGAACATGTTCATATCCTGCTGAAATATGCCAAAGAGCTTGTATTCTGTTTTGATGGAGACGCGGCTGGCCAAAAGGCCGCGGCGCGGGCTTCGTCCTTGGTTTTGCCGGAATTGAAAGCTGATATGACGATCCGCTTTGCATTCATGAGCGGGGGGAAGGATCCCGACGAACTGCTCAGATCCGGCGTCGCCGGAGGGTCGGCGATGGCGGCAATAATAGATTCCGCAAAACTGCTTCCCGATTTCGTATGGGACCTGGCTAACCGGAATTTTTCGGTCAGAACGGAATCAGGCCGCGTCCGAGCCGACAGGTGGATAAGGTCGGAATATGAAAAGGTGCCGGACGCGGGTCTCAAAAATGAATTTTTGACGACATTGCGCAGCCGGGAATGGGATGCCTGGAAGCGTTTTCGCCGTGAAATCGTTCCGGAAATGAAAGCGCCGGATCCGTCCGGTCAGCAGATTCGGATAATTGCGGAAATAGCCGCCAAATTTCCAGACATTTATGAAAGAAACTTCGAGCTGCTTGGCACGGTGACATCGGGCGCCGCGGATACGGGCATGAGCCGCCAAACGGCGGAAAAGCATGTGGCGGCGATCGCGCTAAAAAAGCAGCTTGAAAATCTTGTTGCTGAGCACGCCTCGGCCGTTGAAATCCAGCGCGTCAAAGATGCCATGCTGGAACTGTGGACCACGCCTGTCATCGTGGCGGCCTAAAAAATGTCATTCGCCGCACTCCATATAGATCAATGTGCGACTATCGCGGCTTATTCCTGGCTAATTCGATATTGACAGGTTTTTATAATAATATATCACTTATAATTCACCTATACAGAGATTGGCCTTGTGTCGCCTTGTTCGTATATGATATTATCCTTCAAAGGATTTGTCAATAATTGAGAAAGAAAATCGCTTTTATGAGCTATGCATTCGTCGCGCTGATTTCTCCGGCGGCCGGGCGCGAAATCAGGGATCTAACCGCTGATGAGCTTAAAGCCAGTTGCGAATGCAGCGATCAATTCAAAGGCGATGATTGCGTAAAAGGGGTGGTCAGCGGCGAGTCATGCGCATGCTCGGGTGATTCTGGTCTTGTCATAGTTCAGGGACGCATAATCCGGGGCGGCGCCGACGGAAGCGGGGATATGTTCACTGCGAAAAAATTTTCCTATTGTAAAAAATGCGGCGAATTTTATCTACCGGGCGAAGACAACATAGGCTGTGTGGAGAATGCGGAATTGATATGCATCAGTAATAACGGAACATGGGACCCGTCCGTAAAAAAATGCGTATGCTCCGGAGATTTAGAACAGTCGTATACCGTCAAGGGAGAATATTCTTCAGCAAGGTGCAGGGCTAATCCGAGGCGGACTGTATGCCAGACAGAACACGGCACATGGGATACCGATAAAAAAGAATGCAGCTGCAAGGATCCGAAATATCCAGACAAACAGGCAGATAAAGAAATTTTTATCCGGTGCAGCGATGTAAAAAAGAAAGCATGTGAGAATGGTCTCAAAGTAGGCGACGCATATGAGAAAGTTGATGGTGAATGGCAATGTGTTTGCGGCAAGGACCGTATTCCTTCTTCACAAACACCCTATATTTGCACTGTAGATTATGAAAAACAAAAATCGGAACAGATAGCAGCAGCTGAAGCAAAAACTGCCAAAAAAATGTGTGAAGATGGCGATCATGGAATTTGGAAAGAAACGGGCTGTGAATGTAAACCTGATTACCCGGAAAAAGTGATAATATCTATTGGTGATAAAAAATATGAAAAATGCAGCAACCAAAAAAAGAGAACTTGCGAAAGCAATAATGGGATATGGAACGGGAGCTGCGAATGCAAAGATGGATATTTGCCTGTGCAGGGTATTGAAAACATATGCCGTCAGGACCCAAGTAAAATTATACTTGATGATAATTTTCCAAGCATTGTATGCGCCGAGGGCGAATCCCGTCTTTTTGCGCAATTTCTGGATGCTAAATTGACTGTCAATAATATAGAGGTTTATGCTGGTCGAAGCGATGCCTGTATTGCAATGGACTGCCCGCAAAAACTATGCAAGGACAAAGGATTGTTTTTTGTAAAAGGCGATATCAAAAGAATAGGTGATCTTTTGAATACGGTATCCTGTTGCGAACAAAAAACAGTCGCTCCAGCTCCGCCGCAAGAGAATTCGCAAAATTCACCTACCCCGACACAAATACAGAGACCAGACTCGAACAAGCTAGAGTCAGAGGTGTTCGCACAGACCGAATCTGAAGCATCTATTGAGCCTGCTGCATCATCCGATATTGGTTCCGAACCGTCCAATGCTCAAATTGATAAGCAAACACCTGCCGTTGTTGAACAGGCATCAGCTACACAACAAGAACCGCCCACGCCTCAACCGCTCCATCAGAGGGAAAATGCTGATGCTCGGCCTTCCATGGAACAGCCGGTGTCGGGCACGCAAGCGATGCCGGTTAATAATGAATTGGCGCCCGAATCCAAACCTGCCGGGGCACCGGCTATATCAAAAGAAGAAAGAGAATTTGTTGAAAAATTCAACGAGCTCACCCGCCGCTTTCATGAAAAGATAAAATCTCTGCGCAAGAAATAACCGGCTCTTTTTCACTATTAATTATGCGATTTGATCGCCAATTCAGAAAAATCGAACGCGCGGTAAAGCCGCGCGACAAAATAAATTATGATGGTGATCATAAATGACGGAACGGATTAACTGCTAACCAGGAAATTAGCAATATCGCCGTCCTGCATTTCGTAATCCCGTCCGACGGTACGGCACAGGCCTTTTGCTTTGACGGCCGCCTCGCCTCCAAGCGTCAGCCAGTCGTTTGGCCGAATGATTTCGGCGCGAATGAATCCCTTTTCAAAGTCCGAATGGATTTTGCCGGCGGCCTCTGGCGCCAAAGTTCCTTTGTGCACGGTCCATGCATGGGCCTCTTTCGGTCCGGCGGTGTAAAAAGTCTGGAGCCCGAGCACCCTGTACCCAGTCCTTATTATTTGCGAAAGCCCCGATTCCTCCAATCCCAAATCGTCTAAAAACATTTTTCTTTCAGCAGCATCCGTTATCAGCGCGATCTCCATTTCTATTTTGGATGAGATCACAAGCACCGGCTCTTTTGCATATTTTTCACAAACGGACTGGGAAAATGCATTTCCGAAAGCCGATGATTTCTCGTCCACATTGCACACATAGATCACGGGTTTTTCACTTAGAAGTCTCAGTTCGGATAGCATTTCGCCGCTCTCTCTCGCAGGCATTCCGTTTTCGAGCCCGCACTTTATCTTCATGGCTGCGGCAAGATTTTTGGCGGCCTCTTTATCTTGTGCGCGGGTTTTCTTTTCCAGGTTTTTTATAGCTTTGTCCAAAGTTTCCAGGTCCGCCAGCATGATCTCGGTGTTTATAGCATCAATGTCGGCCAGCGGATCGACGCGACCGTTCACATGAATGACATCGTCATCTTCGAAGCAGCGCACCACATGAATGATGGCGTCGGTCGATTGGATATGGGACAGGAATTTGTTGCCAAGGCCCTCGCCTGCGCTGGCACCCCTGACCAATCCGGCGATATCGACGATTTCGAGCTGGGCTGGAATTATTTTTGCAGACTTTTCAAATTCCGCGATGGCGGTCAGAGTTTCATCCGGTACGACCGCCTTGCCGAGGTTTGGATCTATGGTGCAAAATGGGTAATTCGCCACGTCAGCCGCGACAGTAGCCGTCAGGGCATTGAACATGGTTGATTTTCCGATATTCGGAAGTCCGACAATTCCGCAATTGAATCCCATGATGTTATCCTTTATAATGGACGAATAATGACATATCTTTTTGACTTTTTCAAGAACATGCGGACATTTCATGCACGGACCCGGGTTTATCGGAACGGGCTTTTTGCCCCCGAGCTTTCGGATGAGTCCGGCGGAGCCAACCTGCCGCTGCACATAATGCACGTGGGCAGGATCTCTGGATCCGTGGAATGGCGCATAGCGGCCGACCCGCAAAAGGTCTTTTTAACCGCACGTCTGGAAGTTTCGGATTCGGCTGATTTGCATATAATAATAGACGCGAGCGAACGTGGCGCATTTTTCGACGGCTTAGTTTTTTGCAAAAACGCCGGAATTTTTACTTTGACGGTCGAAGGGAACAACAATGCGGACGATACGGAAATAAACTGCGCTGCCCGGATCGTTGCCGGCTCCGGATCGTCCAGCGATCTTTCCGGCGTCGCCAACATAGCTATGGGCGTGAAGGGCGCGAAGTCGGATATAAACTTTGCCGCTCTTCTTAGTCCCAAGGCGCTTGCGCTAAAAATGTCTCCGGCCCAGCGCATATCGTCGGCGCCGCTGGACGCGCGGCACGGCGCGTATATTTATAGTCCTGGAGAACCAGAAATGCAGTATCTTGAAACGGCGGGCTTATCCGGTCCGCAGGCCGAATCGCTGTTGGAACGGGTCTTTATGGGCGAGGCATAGCATTTTCTTCAATATCATAATTGCGCGCCGTAGCCGTCCGCGCAAAGTAATTAAATTGCGCTTTTTATCGGATTGCCACTTTCGTCACGGCGTCATATCCGAAGTAGGCGTTGATTCGCCGGATCAGCTCTGGGGCCGCGTAGGAAAGCGTCAGCCGTTCGGCCGGATTTTCGACCACAATCCTCACCGTCCGGTTTTTTTTTCCACACGACAATTTCGCCAGTTTCGATTTAGGCAGTCCGGCGGATATTTCATTCCAATTGTCCGCTAAATCGCCGTCGGACATGGTCGCTCCGATTTTTATCAAAAAACGATTTATTGCCGGCCCCAAGAACATCGGACGCGTATCTCTTTTTTCAGTTTTCATGTCCGTCCCGGTTGTTTTTGTTCGCAATAGATTTATTGCCGGCATTAAAAGTCTCTGAAAATTCACAACCGCAATACTTTTGCCGATACATCCAGCCCTCCGGCAAATATCCGAATCTACGGTTGTCGTACAATCCGGAGGGGCCGATTCTGAACGCGGCATCGACCTGCCCCTGATCCTTGTGCGGACTGGTTCCGAATACCGAGGCTACCGCAGGGAATCCGTATTCTCGTGCAAACTTGATGCCGAACGCCGCCCTCAATGCAAAGCATTTTGCGCACCTTGCGCCACGCTCCGGCTCTCGCTCTAATCCTTGCATGTTTGTCAGCCAGGCCTTGTGATTCCACGGACCGGCCGTTATTTTTGCGCCGTGTTTTTCGCACAGAACCCTCTGTTCAGCCAGCCGTCTGCCATATTCTTCCTGCGGGAAAATATTAGGGTTATAGAACAATACGGAGAAATCCCGCCCTTCGGATTTCAGCTTTTTAATCGCGTCCGCCGAACATGGCGCGCAACATGACATCAAAAGCAACGATCCTTTGTCCATTTTATCTGATTATAATAGATTTTGTTTGCAAATCAAGATTTGCCGGTGTAAAATGACGCCAAGGCTTGATGGCAGAATGGTTATGCGCCGGACTGCAAATCCGTTTATGCCGGTTCGATTCCGACTCAGGCCTCCAATTTTTTATCTTTTGAATCGCATAAAAGCGCCACGGGGCAATTTCCGCAATCCGGGCGCAAAGCCTTGCAAATGTAGCGTCCATGCATGACCATGGCATGATTCGCAATAGCGTGATATTTTTTCGGAATACGCGCCAAAAGTTTCGACTCCACTTTTTCCGGCGTGTCGTCCGCCCCGTCTGCCCATCCGAATCGGTGCGACAGGCGAAACAAGTGCGTATCCACTCCGATATTCGGTGCCCCCCAAAGGATATTCGATACCACGTTGGCGGTCTTCTGCCCTATTCCCGGCAGCATCATCAAAGCATCCCGCGAGTGATATTTTGCTGGAAACCGCCAGTTCGAACAGCTCTGCTCCGCGCTATTTTCATAATAGCAGTCCCCGGAACCCGTCAGAATTTCCGATAATGCGATGATATTCTTCGCCTTGTTGTTGAAAAAAGATATTGATTTTATAAACTCTTTTAATTCCGCGATTCCTAAATTTGTCATTTTTGCCGGCGTATCCGCAACGGCGAACAAGCCGGGTGTCACGGTGTTCACGTGTTTGTCCGTGGCCTGGGCAGACAGAATGACCGCGACCGCCAAGGTGAATTCATTGGTATGATATAGCTCGGTCAGGCAGTCTGCGCCGAACTGCTTCCATATTGCGTTGAAATATTTTCCAGGCTGCATCATGCCGCGCTGCGCTTTATGCTGATTGAAAACGCCCTGCCCTCAATTTCTCCAGCCAGATCCAAAGGCCTGTCCGCATATTCGATTTTTTCAGCCAAAGAGTCTGCCATGATACGCGCCTCGTGGGCGCGGACCGCCATGACGGTTTCGCGGGCGCCCGCGACGGACAGGATTATACGATCCGAAACGGATAACTCCATGGCCTTGCGCCCGTCTTGGATGAACCGCAGGGCGTCGTTGGCCAGCCCTTCGATCACAAGTTCTGGCGTTATTTCGGTATTCAGCGCCACTACGGCTGTGTTGTCTGGCAGAGCCGCTCCCGCGATTCCGTCTTTGACTTTCAGGCGGCATTCGTATTCGTCGGGTGCAATTCCCCATGCGGCTGGATCGAACCCTGTTTCTTTCGATGCAGGAATGATCTGTGCAAGCCTGGCGCCAAGCCTAGCTCCGATTTTTGGTGTCAGCAGATATATGAATTTTTCCGCGACGCCGGAGACATCGGTCGCATGGCGCACTTCCTTTACATTCAGCTCGCCGCGTATGATCCCGTCAAATTCGGGATCGTTCCAGCCTGCTATTTCCAAAGATTTGAGCGGCATCCGGTTCCGCAGGCCGCGGCTTTCGCGCAAAAGTTTTCCAACCGCTATAATGGATCGGACCTTGTCCATTTTTTCTTCGAGATCTGGATCGGCGGCTATGGCGGACACATTCGGCCAATCCTCTAGATGAACGGATTCTCTGCCCGTCAAAGCGCGGAAAATATAGTCTGCGGTCATTGGAAGATACGGCGCGAGCGCCCTGCATAGAATGCACAATACAGTATAAAGCGTGTCAAACGCCGATTGATCCTTGCCATCCCAGAACCTCGCGCGACTACGGCGCACATACCAGTTGTTCAGCGTTTCCATGAATTCGGAGAAAAGAGGCGCGGCCTCGCTGATATGATTTTTATCCAGTAGCTCCTGCGCGTTCAGCACCATGGTCCGCAGCTTCGACAGGATGTACCGATCCAATGCATCGCTTGCATCATTGGTTTCCTTGGCTCGGACACCTTCGGCATTCGCATAGACACTGAAGAAATAAAATGCGTTCCACAGCGGGGCAAGCACCTGCCCGGCGGCCTTGGCGATATCCCCGCCGTCTTTTTCTATGGAAAGATTCCCGCCTGAGAGTATCGGTGAAGACATCAGAAACCAGCGCAGGCTGTCGCTTCCGAGCGTTTCGATAATTTCCATAGGGTCTGGATAATTGCGCTTGGATTTCGACAGCTTTTTTCCCTCAGAATCGACAACGACCCCATGGCATACAGCTGCCCTGAAAGGCGCTTTGCCAAACAGCGCGGTCGAAAGAACCATCATGTTATAGAACCAGCCGCGCGTCTGCGCAATGTATTCCACAATGAAGTCGGACGGAAAATGCGCATCGAACCAATCTTTGTTTTCAAAGGGGTAATGAATCGACGCGAACGGCATGGCGCCCGATTCGAACCAGCAGTCCAGCACATCCGGAACCCGCCTCATCATGGATTTTCCGGTCGGGTCGTCGGGATTTTTCCGCACAAGCGCGTCGATTGCGGGGCGGTGGAAATCAGTGATTTTTACCCCAAAGTCCCGCTCTAATTCCGCGATGCTTCCATAAATGTCCATTCGCGGATATGCGGGGTTTTCGGACTTCCATACCGGAATCGGCGCACCCCAAAACCTTGAGCGCGAAATAGCCCACGGTCTTGCGTTTTCCAGCCATTTTCCCATCTGTCCGTTCCGAATATGCATGGGAATCCAGTCGATTTTCTTGTTCAGCCGCACCATGTCGGCGCGTAGGCGCGGCACATCGACATACCAGCTTGAAAGCGGCATGCTTATCAGCGGCACTCCCGTGCGCCAGCAATGCGGATACATGTGCCGGTACTGCTCTTTTTTCACAAGAACCCCGGCGGCTTTTAGGTCGGCTATGATAGGGTCTATGGCATCGAACACCAGCAGCCCCTCGTATTTTCCGACTTGCTTGGTGAACCGCCCTTTTTGGTCGACGGGGGCCCGCCATAGGATGGCCTCCCGCTCCATGACTTCCAGATCTTCTTCTCCAAACGGTGCGATATGAACAATTCCGGTTCCGTCCTCTGTAGTTATATAATCGGCAGACACTATACGGAACGCTCCCGGCGTATCGGCAAAGAAGTCGAACAGCGGAGCATAAGTCTTCCCGACCAAGTCTCGCCCTTTCATCATTCTTACGAATTTTGCGTCTGCCAATTGATGCTTGTACCGCTCGCGCGCGGCGTCGGCGATTATGTAATGCCGTCCGCCCTGCTCCATTACAGCGTAGTCTATGTCGCCTCCTACGCACAAGGCAAAGTTCGCTGTCAAAGTCCATGGCGTGGTAGTCCACGCCAGCAAATAGGATTGCGCCCCCGATATAGGCTCGCGAAGTTCGAACATTACGGTGACGGCTGAATCCTCGCGTTCGTGATAACAGTCATCCTGCCGCGTTTCGGAGTTCGAGACCGTGGATTCCGCGCCATATGAATACCAGATGGAATAAACCCCCTCATAAATCAGGCCTTTTTCATAAAGTTGCTTAAAGGCCCAAATCACGCTTTCGGTGTATGATGCGTCCATGGTGCGGTAGGTCTTGTCAAATTCGATCCATCGGCCCATGCGTGTCAGAATCTTTTCCCATTCGGATACATACATCTGAACTCGGCCGCGGCAGGCTTCGTTGAATTCTTTTATTCCAAATTCTTCTATCTCGCCCCGGCCGGAAATGCCAAGGTGCTTTTGCGCATCCAGTTCGGCGGGCAATCCGTGGCAGTCCCATCCGATGTTGCGGCGGACTTTTTTTCCTCGCATGGTTTCATAGCGCGGCTTGAGGTCCTTCACATAGGATGTCAAGATATGTCCGTAATGTGGCAGTCCGTTTCCGAATGCGGGCCCGTCGTAAAATACATATTCGCCTGCTCTGTCGCGCCGCGCGATGGTCTTCTCAAATATGTCGTTCGCGGCCCAATAGGCCAGCATTTCGCGCTCGATTTTCACAAAGTCCGGCTTTGCCGGCACATTCGGGTAATATTTTGTCATTTTTTCACCTTGATTTATATCTTTTTTATTATAGAATCAAATGCTGAAAAAAGCAAACTCAATGGCGGAATGGGATGTTATCATCATAGGCGGCGGGCATGCCGGAATAGAAGCTGCAAGCGCGGCGGCGCGGCGCGGCGCGAAAACGCTGCTGCTCACGAAGTCGCCGCAAGACCTTGGGGCCATGTCGTGCAATCCGTCGATAGGCGGGCCCGGCAAAAGCCAGATGCTGGCCGAGATGAATGCGCTTGGCGCGGCGATGCCCCGTATGGCGGACATGGCCGGAATCCAATTCCGCATGCTGAATAGGGCGCACGGTCCGGCGACGCGGGCGCTGAGGGCGCAAGTAGACCGCGGTGCTTACCGCGCCGCGACCCGGCGCTTGGCATCCGGTCGGTTCGACATAATATATGAATCCGCAGAAACGCTAGATTTGGAAAAGAAAATAGTAGACGACAAATACTGTGCCCGCGCCATAGTGATTACAACGGGAACATTCCTGAACGGTCTGGCCACGCGGGGAGGGGAAAGAATTCCGGCCGGCCGCCAGCTGGACGATTCTTCATATCAGGAAAATTCGGCGGGATTGACTGAAATCCTCAAAAGAGCCGGGTTTTCTATAATGCGTTTGAAAACCGGAACTCCGGCGAGACTGCTTGAAGACAGCATAGATTTTTCTAAATTGGAGCGGCAAACCGGCGACGAGCCTCACGAATGGTTCCATGGGGAATGCCAAAATCGCCCGCAAATTCCATGCTTCATCACCCGCACGACGGAAGAAACTCACAAGATTATAAGGGCGAATATCGCGCTGGCCCCGATGTACAACGGTTCGATAGAGGGAGTAGGCCCGCGCTATTGCCCTTCGATTGAAGACAAGGTTATGAAGTTTCCGGAACATGAATCGCACCATGTTTTTTTGGAGCCAGAGGGATTTGATTCGGCAATAATATATCCGAACGGCCTGTCGACCTCATTCGGCGCGGACATTCAGGACCGTTTTCTAAGAACGATTCCGGGACTTGAAAACGTCCGCGCCGCGCGATACGGCTATGCCGTGGAATACGACGCGATAGACGCCCGCGCCTTGGGCGAAACTTTGGAATCCAAAGCTATTCCGGGCCTTTTTTTAGCAGGCCAGATAAACGGCACCAGCGGGTATGAGGAAGCGGCGGCGCAGGGCTTGGTCGCGGGGGCTAACGCGGCGGCTTTTGCTTTGGGCGCGGAGCCGTTGCAATTGGATCGTACGAATTCGATGATCGGCGTGATGATAGACGACATAACAACGGCGGGCATAGACGAGCCGTATCGCATGTTTTCCAGCCGCGCCGAATACCGGCTGAGTCTTCGCGCCGACAACGCGGTATTCCGGCTTGGCCAGATGGCAGTCGAAACCGGCCTGTTAAGCGAGTCCGATTTTGAAAAAATGAGTGCTGCTGCGGCTCCGCTCCGCTCCGAAAACGACAAGTTTTATGAGGGTTATATCGCCCAGCAGAGTGCGCAGATAGGGCGCGTCCGGCGGGATATGTCTATAAAAATCCCGGCCGGATTGGACTTTTGGCACATGGCAGGCCTGACAAACGAGCTTCGGCAGAAATTGGCGGCCGCCCGCCCCGCCAACATGGCGGCTGCATCGCGGATTCAGGGCATGACTCCGGCGGGGCTGATGGTGCTGATGGGAGCTTTGAAATGAGGAACCAGCCGCGGCTTTTTATAAATGGTGATTTGCATGCCGGCGCGTCTGGTCCGCTTGATGCCTTGCAGCTTCATTATCTGACGCGCGTCATGCGTACGGACAAATTTCTGGCGTTCGGCGGCGGATTGGAATTTTTTGCATCGGTGCGCGGCGGCGATTTTGTCATAGGCGATTCGACCGGTCGCGCGGATCCATCAGGCAAATGGACTTTCTGCTTTGCGCCTATAAAACGCGTTGAGGATCTTGTTTCATTCATCACGCAAATGGGCGTAGGAGTTTTGCAGCCGGTTATCACGGAGCGAACGGAGGCGCGCAATGTCAATTGGGGCCGCATGCGAAAAATAATGATAGAGGCGGCGGAACAGTCGGGCCGCAGCTCGATTCCGGCATTACGTCTGCCGATGAGTTTTACCGACCTGCCGAAATCGGGTCTGATCTATGGCGATGAGCGGGCGCCTGTCGATCCATGGCGGGGCGTTTTAAGCTTTCGTTCTTTCCCCGGTCCGCTCAGGTTTCTTATCGGTCCGGAGGGCGGATTTTCTCCATCCGAATTCGAGTCGCTAGATTCTGGCGATGCGACGGGCGTTTCCCTGGGATCCACAATTTTACGGGCCGAGGTGGCTGCTATTGCCCTTTGCTCTAAATTCTTATAGCCTATACGTTCTCGTTTGCGGCGTCATATTGTAAATGATTAGAATTTCATTGACACTTTTTGCGACATTGCGACGATGGATATCTTGTATTGCATCTTGCTAGTTTTCAAGAAAAAATCGGACTTTTTCATAAGATTCGGTTGTCAAAAAGTGTCAGCGAAACTCTTGATATGCACGATTTTCGCAGAGTCAACTCTTGTCATTGTAGAGCAATTGCCAATAAAGACCATGCATAAATCGCTCGGCAAAACGCGCATTATTTCGGTTTTGTGGCCGATACCTCGCCGATGACCTCGTCGACGCAATAATCGACTGTCTTTGTAACGACTTTTTCCATCGGATCTTCTTCTTTATTGAATGCGGACCATATAGCGAAGCTTGCGATTCCGGCGACGATAACGCCAGCCGCTATCCATCCGACTACTGGAACTGCCGCGCTCACCGCCGCCGCCGTTGTACCCGTAGTGGCTACCGTACCCAGCGCGGCCGTTGTGCTCGCTACGGCCGCTCCGATGGTTGCTGCTGCTGCTCCAGAAGAGACGGCTGTAACAAGGGCTGCGCCAGCGGCGGCAGCCGCCGCAACCGCAGCCGCCGCACTAGCAGCGGTTACGGCGGCGGCGATTCCAACTCCGGTGAGCGCGGCGACGGCCAGACCGCTGGTTGCTACAGTCAGGAGTGCAGCTGCCTTTTTTGTCTCGTTCTGTTCCTTTTGAATCTTGTCAAGCTCGGCCTTCATCTGCTCTGTCTCTCCGACGCGCGGATCAACGTACTTGCGCTTTCCATGGAAGGTATCAGTCATGCACAAATGGCAGTTTCTGGTTGCGGGGCTGTATAGAACGGTTGTCTCCTTGGTGAGAATGTCGTCGATTGCGACCTTGGTCTTTTTTGAAGCCAGTTCTGCCAGTTCTTGCCGCGTGGCGGAGTTTTTCGCCACGATCTTATATGTAGAATATCCATTCAGCGCCTGCAAATCAACCACCTCCTGCTTTTCGGGCACGCGGCGCCCTATGACGGTGGACGGCTTTATATAGCACATGTATTCGGCTTCGATTTCATCGGCGGACTTTTCAGCCTTTTTTATTAGCTCTATCATTTTAGCATTATAGTTGTCCTTGATCTGAACCAGCGCGGCTTCGGCAATGATCCGGCGGTACGAATTGGTAAGTCCCGGGAATCGCGCCTCTGTCTTTTCCTTCGATCCAGTAATCTGAGACAAGTCGCGCCCGCCTATGCATTTTTGTATTTTCGGATCGTCGTCAAGTAACGATAGGATGTTGTTTATCTGCCCGGCGGCCGATTTAAGTTCTGATTCGATGAGGTCAAGGTTATTTTTGTCATTTTTCTTGTCTGGATCCGGACTTTTGGCTGCCAAGTCGAGATAGTTGGTGATCAATAGCTGTCCGGCGGCGGGATATTTGCCGCAGTCTTTCCGCTTGGCGCTGATGCAAGCCTGACGCTCCAATCCGCCGGACGCGTTCACGAATCCCCAGTTGATCATCCCATATATGTAATGCGTTCCGTTCGTGTTCTGGTACCGCAGGGACATGGTGCCGATTTTCGGATCTATCTGTTGGTTGCAGTTGACGACGGATCCGCAGACTTCGATCATTTTGTCCTCGGCAATTTTCTGGCATTGCTCGAGGGCCTTGTCGTCAATGTTCATGAAAATGCCCATAACCATATTGCCCAAATCATATAGGGAAAAGTCCTGCTTATCCTGCTTGCAGACGACAAGCTTGTCAATGGGGCACATATCGTAAAGCGCCGGCAGGTCGAGCCCCAGACAATTGGAGTAATCCTTCCCGCAGCGCCCCTCGTCTTCGAGGCAGGTCTTGACTTCGGCCTGGCATGCGTTGGATCGCATGGCGGCAAGCTTTGCCTTCACAAAGTTCCACATGGTGTCATTCAGGTCGCAGGAATCCAGTTCTACCTTGCAAAAGGACTGCGCCATTTCCGGCCTGGCGAGACAGGCGTCCATCGTGTCGACGCCCTTTCCTTCAATGTCGTCTTTGCAGGCCTTGTGAATGCAATCGGCCACGGAGCCGAGGCAGTCCTGGCGGCGGTCGTTGTCCTTGGCAATTTCGACGCTCTTGAGGGTCGGGGCTATGTCGGCGGCAAATGCATTCCAGACAGACTCGCGGACAGCGGCACATTTGTCGAGCACCTTGTTTTCGCAGTGAATGCGCTTTTCAGCTATTCCGCCTTTGACGCATCTGGACCAGTCTGCGCCGCATGCGTCGGAGCCGTTCATGCAGGACCGCAGCTCGACAATGCATTCGGACTCATTGAACTTGTTTTCGGCCGAAAATTTTTCAGCCGCGGTCTCGCGCATTTGCTTTTGCGCGGCATAGAGAACGGCGGCCCCATTTTCACGGGCGTTTTTGATTGCGGCCGTATAGGCAGAACAGTCTTGCCGGATATTTTGGTTGTATTGCATTTTTACAAAAGAGTGATTGGCGCTGCATGCGGCCTCTACGCGCGCGTCGCACATTTTCGCGGCGGCGGTCAGCTTTGCCGCGCCGACCTTGCAAGATACATCAGATTCGCCGCAGGCTTCTTCTTCGCCGTCTTCATCCTCTTCATCGTCATCTGAAAGTTGGGCTCGAATATCTCCGCCTGTTTCTATATCGGTTTCGAGTGCGGAAGTTTTTGCGATTTCTTTTTCAACGCCACCGATAACCTTTTCGTATTCGTTGTCTAGCGCAATGGATTCCTGCGAGCAGGCGCAGCGTCCGCCGTTGTCGTTTTCGGACATGCAGAACTGATCCATGCACCCCCAATAAGACGTCTTGCATGGATCGTCGTCAATACCCTTGGCGAACGATGCGGTATTTTTGGCGTTCCCGCCGCTTAAAAACTTGTCGCTGTCATCCTTGCTGGTCTTTTTTTTGCCAACAACCTTTTTTTTTGCGGCGGCCCGCGCAGAGTCCGGCTTTGGGCCCGCGCCCTGCCCTGTTCCGCTGGAAATCCCGCTGCTCGATGGAACTCCGCTCCGCCCCGTTGAGCCAGAAGCTCTACCGCCCAACGAAGCGCCCTGCCCTTTGGTTCCATTAGTTCCAGAGGTTCCGGTTGGCGCGCGAGTTCGGACCCCGCTGCTTGGGACTACATTCTCAGATGCGCCCGGCGTTACCGCAGAAGTCGCCGCCGCCCGCACCGCCTGTCCGCGGACGGCGCGTTCCGGCGCGGCGAAAACGCCGGCGGTATTCAGTCCGAAAACTGCGGCGAATAAAGCAGCGAATAATAATCCTTTTTTCATTTTATTGATTATACCAGAAATCCCCGTCGCGCGAAACAAAAATCCCCCGCCATGAAAAAGACAATCCCGGCATTGCGCCAGTAAACATTTTCAGACCTAAATATAAAGGTGTTATCCCGGGTCCGCCCGCAAGATTTAGTTAACAATCATGCGCGACGAGGCTGCACGACAAAATTAAGAATAAATTTAGCATATCAAAGCGCGAACAACTGAGAAACGAACCAGAGCGCCAGGCGTACGTGCAATCGGGCGAGTCATATATAGAAGAACGCTCATGAATCAACGACAGGGTCTTGCGCCAGTAATGATGCTTGTCATTACTATTGCTTTACATTGTTGAGGTGTCGCTCATAGCATCGCCGCCGACATCAGAATAAAGGAACATTCCATATAAATATATGATCGTCGCTATGATCCCGCAAATCTACGTGACGTTGGGGTCGCGGGATGCCGCCGATATTGTCGAGCGGACTGTTTAGCCTTGTCTCAAGCCCGGAATCGGCATATTTTTTGTTGCAATAACCGGCGCCTACCATTTCGCCCCAACATGGCAAATAACACGGCAACAGATGAAAAACATGAATAACAAAAATTTCAACATAATTATGCGCTCTTATTTAAAAGTCATTGTGCGCATGCAACGTGCCTAAAATAACACACCTCCCTATATTATGCAAAGCTCGCACAGTGGTTTATTTATATCTTGCCATTGCGCATTTTTTTGAAAAAGCGCTATTTCCTGTAAATATCGACAATTTCAGGGGTACTTTTTGAAAGCTAAGGGCAGCAATGTTGTTTTTATGACATATGCGCAACTAGTTAGATCCTTGCACATGAAAAAGGCCAGAAAGTAAATTTTTTCTGTTTTCTATTATACATTTTGTCTACTAAAACTAAATGTTTGGCTATGGGATCAGGATTGTAGTCATGAACAGCATTTGGATATGATCTGCTCGCGAATGGACTCAATGATGGTCGGGGCGACTGCAATCGTATACGGTATAAAAAATTTCGAGCTTGCCTTTTGCGCCAGTATATAGGATTCGCTTGAAATTTTATTATGTTCCTTATAGTATGCGACTATGACAATTGAAGAAAAATTCGATAAATATGAAAAGTTGCTGACTAAATGGAACGTCCGCGTGAATCTGGTTGCCAACTCCACCCTGCCCCATGTGCGCGAGCGGCATACCATGGATTCGGCTCAACTGGCGAAATTTTTGGCGCCGGACGCAACTGTCATAGATCTTGGCAGCGGCGCCGGATTCCCCGCCGTCGTGCTAGCGATATTGGGTTTTCCGGTCTACGCCATCGAGTCAGTTACAAAAAA
>JAITBM010000015.1 GCA_031283565.1 Rickettsiales bacterium | reverse complement strand
ATTTTAACTGCTGGGTCTACTAACCGTATAATTGCCAAAAAATCGCATGCTTGGTTTGCGGCGGTATTATTGCCGGGTAGATCAAAATAAAGCCAGAAATAAAATCCCGCCTTGGCGCTGGATTTTTCAAGGAATTTGTAATGAAAATCAGGCCGGCGCTGCTTCATGAAAAATTTCGCAAATTTTGCGGCTGGCGGGGAGGGCTTTACAAATCTGTTTCCGCGTGATATACTTTCCGCATCAGCATAAATATGAGGCAATGATGAGTATTTTCGTCCTGTTGTTATTCTTGGTTCCCACAGTGGCCGTGGCCTGCGGAACCCGGGCGCTGCGCCTCAGAGTCGTGCTGAAAATCAAAGGATTATACAATGAAGCATATTTATATAGACGCGGCTCACCAGGAGGAAACGCGCGTGGTGCTCTTGGATCAGTCGGGCAGGGTGTCTGATTTCGATATTGAAACTACGACGAAGCCGCAGATCAAGGGAAATGTTTATCTAGGAAAAGTCATTCGCATAGAGCCCTCTTTGCAGGCGGCTTTTGTCGACTATGGCTCCGGCAAGAACGGCTTTCTGCCGTTTTCCGAAATTCATCCCGATTATTATCAGATCGATGCCGAGAAGAAAAAACGCTTGTTGGAGCTGGCGCACGCCAACATCGTCGAAGATGACGACGACTCCGAGGACGGAGATATGGTCGAATACGACGACGAATCGGCCGGAGAGGATAACAAAGAGCTGACCAGGCGGGCTCAGGAATTCAAAATTCAGGATGTCATACGCCAGAAGCAGATAATCCTTGTCCAGGGCGTCAAGGAAGAGCGCGGGAACAAGGGCGCCTCCATGACAACCTTCATGTCCCTGTCTGGGCGATTCGCCGTGTTGATGCCCAACTCCCGCAAGCGCAACGGGTACGGAATTTCAAAAAAAATAGGCGACAAGGCCGAGCGGGTCCGACTTCGGAAAATACTGCACAAGCTTAAAATTCCGCGCGGAATGACTTTCGTATTGCGCACGGCGGCGATGGGCGCCTCCGCCTCCGAGATAGAGGCCGATTATGACTTCCTTACGGGCGAATGGAACGATATACGCAAAAAGACAATGGAATCGATCGCGCCGGCCACCATCCATGCCGAGGATTCGCTGTTGAAGCGCGTGGCTAGGGATTTCGTTATCGATCCGGCCGACACGATGATCACGGTCGAGGGGGACGGGGCTTTTGGCGAGGTCGCGCAGTACTACCAGCAGTTCCACGGGAAAAAGCCCGACAAAAAACAGCTGGAGCTGTATGACGATCCCCAGCAGCCCCTGTTCGCCAAGCATGGTATCGAAAGGCAGCTCGAAGGCCTGCACGGGCCTTATGTCGACCTTCCGTCCGGAGGGCAGCTGGTGATCAACCAAACCGAAGCCATGGTTACCATTGATGTAAATTCTTCCAAGTCCATAACCGCCAAGGATATCGAGCAGACCGCGCTCAATACCAATCTCGAGGCCGCCGATGAAATCGGCCTGCAGCTGCGGCTGCGCGATCTTGCCGGAATCATCGCCATAGACTTCATCGACATGGAAGAAGAAAAAAACAACCGCCGCCTGGAAGCCAAAATGCGCGAGGTCATGAGGCGGGACCGAGCGCGGAGCCAGATACTTAAAATCAACGGGTTTGGCGTCATGCTGTTGTCGCGCCAGAGGATGCGGTCGTCGTTCATTGAAAGTTCGTATTTGCAGTGTCCCTATTGCGGCGGGGCCGGCGTCGTGCCGTCGATTCAGACGGCGGCCCTGATAATGTTCCGCCGCCTGCAGGACAAGATTGTAGCCAGAAACGCGGAAAAAATAGTAATGAATGTGCCGTCCGATGTCGCGGTGTATCTTTTGAACCAAAAGCGCTTCGAGATCGCGGCGCTTGAAAGGGAGTCCGGGACCGAGATAGCCATAATCGGGGACGATTCCATTATGAACATTGCCGACAGCGCCGTGCACAGGATCGGAAAAGAGACAAGTTCGGACGAGCTTTTGGGCGCCCATTTGCCGTCTACCGATTCGTGCAAGCCCAATGCCGCCCGCAAGAGTGTGCGCCAGGCGGTCGTGGATACCAAGAACCGCAATGTGAAGCCGGCATTGCGCAGGCGCTCGCCGGCTCGGCTTGATCGAGCGCGGGTCGCGCTGGTGAAAAAAGCAAAAAGAAAAAGCTTTTGGAAAAAGCTGGTCGGGTGACGGCTTTGGAAAGGGATGAGCGGTAATCGTGCGTTATATTTTATAAGCAATAATTGCATCGCTGCGGGACGGCCCCCCGTGCTTGCCGGCGCGCGTCCTAACGATAATGGCGCCATCCCGCGGCCCGCCCGCGGGATCCGGGATGCGGGGGCATGCGGCGAAGCCGCGCGGAAAAACAAAAAAAGCCAGCGGGCTCTGCTCAGTTTTTTCTTCGGCTTGCTGATCCCGGCGGCGGCGCTCGGGGCGGCCGAGATACGCGACAGCGAGATAGAGCGCGCCGTCGCGGCTTGGGCGGCGCCTGTCGCGGCCGCTGCGGGCATGCCGTCGATAAAAGTGCGGATTTTGGAAGACGGGGCGCTCAATGCTTTTGTAGCGGGGGGCGGCGATATTTTCGTAAACACCGGCCTGATTGCCCGAATCGATTCGGCTGCCGAATTGCAGGCGGTGCTGGCGCATGAAATCGGGCATTCGGCGCTGGGGCACCTGGCCCAGCTTGGAATGCAAACGCGCGCCGAGACTATGCGCGGCCTGGTGGCGGGGGCGCTCGGAATAGGGCTATTGTTTGTAAACCCTCTCGCCGCCACGGGGCTTATAGCGGGCGCCGGGGGGATGTTCGCGCAGGGCATGATGGCCTTTACCCGCGACGAGGAGAGGGCCGCCGACGACTATGCTGCAAGGCTCCTTGCCATGGCCGGGATAGATGTTTCGGCCCTGTTGTCCGTATTCAAAAAAATGCAGACTTTTATGGAAGCCGAAGTCAATCCGAACAATATCGGCCATCCGCTTACCGAAGAGCGCATGAAAAATATACGCCTGCATATTGGCGGCCCGCTGAACGCCACGCAAGATCCGGCCCATTTGAAAATGATTCAGGCAAAGCTTGCGGGATATTTGGACCCCCCCGGGCGCGTAGCCACATTGTATCCGGCAAAGGATGTGTCCGACGCGGCTCTCTATGCCCGCGCCATAGCGCGGATGCGCGGCGGCGAGCTGGACATTGCGAAAAAAGGAGCGGCCAGCCTGGCATCCCGGCATCCGAATAACCCGTATTTTTACGAGCTGCTGGGCGACATAGAGTTCAGGCGCGGGCAATACGACGCTTCTGTCAGGATGTACGAGAATTCGCTGAAATTGCTGGCGGGGGCCCCGCAGATAGAGCTGGCCCTTGCGCTGGTGTTGTCGGAGCGCGGCGCGGACGGAGATGCGGACCGGGCGACGTCTCTGGCCAAGCGCGCGATCTTGGCCGAACCCATGCCGCTTGCATGGTGGGTTCTGGCCAAATCAGATTCGGCCCGCGCTGATTACTATATGGCCGAATACCACCTGATGATGCGCGATGCCGCATCGGCGAAGAAGCATGCGAAAGCGGCTGTGAAAAAGCTGCCCAAAGGCTCGCCCGAGGCGGTAAAGGCAAGGGATATTCTGGAATGAAGCCATGCCTTGGCATTTGACTTTCGCTCAAAAAGGTATATAATCGCGCCATGCGGCACCCTTGGAGGCCGCGCATATATAAGGAACTATTATGGCAAAAATCGAAATCAGCGCGAAGCCGCGCCCAGCGTGCGGCAAGGGGGCTGCGCGCAAAGTGCGAAAAGAAAACAATATCCCCGCCATCGTCTACGGGAACAATGCCGCTCCGTTGGCCATAGAGCTTGACGGGCATGTCTTCGGCGAGCTTATCAAAAAGCCGGGCCTGCGGACAAAGCTGTTCGTCATAGACACGGGGGCGTCTAAAGAAAATGCGATGCTGGTCGACATACAGTATCATCCGGTCAAAGACGTTCCGATGCATGCGGACTTCAAGCGCATAGACATCGGCGCGCCCGTGTCGGTCAGCGTGCCGCTCGGACTTTTAAATGTCGAGACTTCAAAGGGATTGAAGCTTGGCGGCGCCCTTAACTTCGCCGTGCGAAGCATTTTGATAGAGGCTCTGGTGGACGACATTCCCGACAGGATCGACATCGACATTGCGAGCATGAACATAACCGACACGATTCACGGGGGCGACTTGTCGCTGCCGGACGGCGTCAAGCTTGGATTGCGCCAGGCGGACCTTGCCCTTGTTACAATAACCGGCAAGATGAAGGAAGAAGAGGCGGCGGCTCCTGCGGCCGGCACGGCTGCGGCGCCCGCCGCCGCGCCCAAGGCCGACGAAAAGAAGCCGGATGGCAAAAAGGCAGAGGCAAAAAAGCCGGAAGCAAAAAAATAAGATGAGCAAGGTGCAAGGCAAACGCAGCTTCGCGCGGGCTTTGCTCGCGCGTTTTTTGTCGGCTTGTTTCGCGGCGGCCCCTTGCTCGGCGTGCGCTTTTTGGGGCAGCCACGGCGCGGGGATTGTGGATAGGATCGGCGGTGATAAAAAGATATATCTGACGCTTGACGCGTGCGGCGGCAAGCATGACAGAAAACTTATCGAATTTCTGAGAGCCGAAAAAATACCGGCGACGCTTTTCATGACCGGCGCTTGGATAGGGGCCAATCGCAAGGCGGCCGAAGAGCTCGCGGCAGACCCGCTGTTTCTGATCCAGAATCATGGCGCAGAGCACAGACCCGCGTCCGTATCGGGGCGCGCCGCATACAAAATCGCGGGGGCAAAAGACGAAGCCGGGTTTCGCGCCGAGCTTGACGGCGGAGCGAGGGCCGTGGCAAGCATTGGCGCGTGCCCGCCGAAATGGTACCGATCCGGCACCGCGTTTTACGACGATGGTGCCCTTGCGCTTTTGGCGGCGAGCAGGATCGCGGCCGCAGGATTTGCAATTTCCGCGGACGCTGGCGCGACTCTGCCGCCCCGGGCGGTTTATGCGGCTGCCGTCAAGGCAAAAGGCGGCGACATAATTCTTGCGCACATGAACAAGCCGGAAAGCGGAACGCGCGAAGGGCTCGCGCGCGCCGTCGTTGAATTGAAAAAGCGCGGCTTCGCTTTCGCCCTGCTGCCGAAAACGCCGCCGGGAAAATCGTTAAGATCGCGGTTTCGGCGAAGCGTCCGTCCCATGCGGCGCCGCCGTCCATGCGCGCGTAAAAAACTCGTTGCGAGCTGCCCGCTGCTGTCGTAAATAATCAGGTTCAATTCCCCGGGTTTTCTATCCGGCGCCATGTGGCATAAAAAGATAAGGATATCCTGCTTGGCGCAACGGCACAATTGTTGAAACCAATGAACAGCTGATTAAACCGCTGCGCATCGATCTGCAAATGTTATTGAAATCGCCGGGAAACGCGACCCGTTTGCAGATCAGGAATTTGATGTTTTAATTTGGACATCGCAAAACAATATGATATGCTGCTGCCAATCAAAAGGTCCAGCTATGATTTTTATTGATAGAATTTATGGTGTTTTAGAAGCCGAAGAACCTGTATTTGAGAAAATTGTTTTATCAAAACCATTTCAAAGGCTTTATGGAATCCAAATGGGATGCTGGGCGCCCGGCTGCCCGTTTCCGAAATCAGATACGCGGTACGAACATTCGATTGGCGTGCTAATGTTGCTGCGCAAATACGGCGCATCCATCGAAGAGCAAATTTCCGGGCTGATACATGATGTTTCGCACACTGCTTTTTCACATTTGTCGGACAGATTGTTCGGCGGCAAGAATTCTGAGCAAACATCCGCGTATCAGGATTCGATACATGATAATTTTGTTAAAAATTCTGAGCTGGCCGACATAATAACCGATGCGGGATTTGATTTGAATCAAATTTTGGATGAATCGCGTTTCAAATTGAAAGAGAAGGATTTGCCGGATTTGTGCGCTGATAGAATGGATTATTCGCTGCGCATAATCCCTCATTTTAAACAGTATGGAAAATTGCTGGATGTGGATGAAAAGGAATTGGCAAATTTGTTTATTCCGACTTCGGATGGCTTTATTATGAAAGATTTGGAATCTGCGCGAATATTTGCGCGCGCATTTAATCAAGCCGATGAAGAAATTTATTCCTCCTTTGCCGGGGTTTTTTACGAGGCGGCAATGAAAAAGATATGCAGCGATGCAATTGCGTCGGGAATTCTGACGCGTCAAGATTTCTTTGATTTAGAAGATATGCAAATCGTCAGAAAACTGGCGTTAGCCGGGGTTGATTTTTCATTACTGTATGCCGACCCGATGGATTGCCGCGCGCAATCTGATGGTGATTTTGAAACGGAATATAACAAAGTCCGGCGCATTGATCCGCGGTTTATGGATAAAGATGGCCAGATATTCAGATTATCCGACATAGACGCGGAATATAAAAAATACATTCAATCGTGTCCGAAATACGTTGAATACAAAATCAAGAGGTTTGATTAATGTTTAACTGGAATGAAGCTGCTGATCCGGTAAAACGCCGGTCATGTTTGCCTTGGTGCGGGCGGCTGTGGCCTGTTTCAAAATGTGTATTTATAGAAAGGCTAGCATAGTGCGTAAACGGCGTGAAAAACCGTTGTATCAAATTCAGCCCAAAAGCCCGCGGGATGCTGATTGTGCAGGGTATTTGTCATTCTGGCGGCAGGGATTTTATGTCAGAGTTCGCATGGCGCGAAATTCCAATGCTGGTGGATGACGAGGGACTCGAACCCCCGACCCCTTCGATGTGAACGAAGTGCTCTAACCAGCTGAGCTAGTCATCCGATGCGGAAATTATATCCGCTTTTTTCATGGCTTTCAACAAAAAAACACGAGCCGCTGCTTGCGCCGGCAAAAACGCGCGCCGGCATATTATTGCCCAAGTCCGGCGGGTGTGAAGCGGCCGACATTGTTCACCAATTCCTGCAGGGCGTTGAGTTCGATAGCCGCCGGAATCGGAGTTTCGCCGTCATCTATCCACACATGCGGAAAATCGTCTCCGCGGAGGATTTTCTTTCCTGTGATTTTTCCGTTCTTTGACCATGCCAGCAGCGCCGTCTTGTTGCCATAGGACAAAGGCAGGGGCCCGCGATAATTTTCATCGGCCCCGTAATAAATCCAAGCTGAATCGCCGAAGATTGTCCTTGCCTGCGGACTGCCAAGCTTTTTCTCCAATTCGGCGGTTGTTTTGATTTCGGCGACTTGCATTTCCAAATCAGACGGAAAAATGTATCCGCGGTGCTTCGTCTGCATCGTGCATGCGGCGAGCGGCAGGGCGGAAAAAAGGAGCGCGGCAAATTTCATTTTCCAGGCATGTATAGCAAAAAAAACGCGGCCTGTCCAGAATTTAGTGCCCGGGCGTCCGTTAAACGGCGTTAGGCGGCTCACACTGCGTTTTTGAACCAGCGTATGCGCAGGCCGGACACGACCGCCAGGTCGAACCGCGCGGGGCCCGTCCATCTGTTGCGGCGGATCCAGTTTTCGGCGGCCGCGCGGAGACGCCCCGCTTGTGCGGACGACACTGCATCGACGCCAAGCTCCGCCGTGGAGCGCTTCTTCACTTCCACAAAGATCGCCATGTCGCCGCGCCGCGCGATTATATCCAGTTCCGCCCTGCCGGTAAACCGCCCCGTGATATAGCGCGAAGCCAAGATGCGGAAACCGTGCAGGCGCAGGAACTGCCTTGCGTACCATTCAGCGAACAATCCCGAAGAGCGTGCAGTCATCATCGTCCCCCCGAATTAAAAGCTGAGCCGCACGCCGGCGCCGACGTTATGGCTGGCGGGCGCATAATCCGCCCCGGCCAGTCTGTTATTCAGCTGCTTTATGTATTTGTACGCGACTTGCAGGGCCAGAGTCCTGTTAATTTCTACAGACACGCCGGCGATAAGATCGTATGCGCCTGTCATCCGGTTTGCCAGCCGGTCGGCGTCATGCCACAGGAACCCCGCCCCGAATCCGGCGAATGGAACCAGCGGACTGGTTCGGAACATCTGGTATTTCGCGGGAAGCTTGGCATCAAATATGAGGTTGACAAATCCGGCATGGCCGTCCAGTTCCAAAATCTGGTCCGCGCCGCTCAGCTCCATCCACCATTTGTCCCTGATATTTCCATAGGCGAAATCTATGCGGAACGTGTCGGCCAGGCGAAAGCCGAGCGCCGCCTCCAAGCCCCCGGCATAGGCCGATCCTGTGTCGATATATGCCGGATTGCGAATCGGCTGAACGGCGAAGTGCAGATTGTATCCGCCGTATACGTACACCCGCTTCACGCGGTATTCGTAGGCGTCGTCCGATTCGACGGGCCGGCCGGCCGCGC
>JAITBM010000003.1 GCA_031283565.1 Rickettsiales bacterium | reverse complement strand
TCCATAAATTCGTGCAGTGTCGGAACGCTTACATTCAGTTTGTCCGCTATTTTTGTTTTCGATACGCCAAGCTTCAGCATTTTTCCGATCGTTTCGCCTTTCCCGTCCAGCTTGCGTCTTTTGTTCCGGCTTCCCGCCGGACGGCCAAGCGTTATGCCGGCCGCGCGCATTTTCGCCAATGCCTCCTTCGTCCTCATGCTGATAAGCTCGCGCTCTATCTCGGCGGAAATGCCGAATGCAAAGGCCAGAACCTTGGACTGTATGTTATCCCCAAGCTCATAGTTGTCCTTGACAGTGTATACTTTCGCATCGCAATTCATGCAGTGTTCAAGAATTCTCATTATCATAAACAGCTTGCGCCCCAGTCTTGATAATTCCGAACAAAATAGAATATCGCCCGCGCGGAGCTTTTTCAGGCAGCCGCCAAGCGCGCGGTCCCCCGGCTCGGTTATTCCCGACACCCCCGAATCCTCTATGTATTTTTCAATAGAGATCCCCATTTTTGTTGCCTTGGCCTCAATGCCAATTTTTTGGTTGTCGCAGTCCTGCCTGTCTGTGCTTACTCGAATATATCCATAGATCATTTTATTTCTTCCTGGGTTGTAACGGGGCCAATTCCCCGAAAACTACTTGACATAATATTTTCGGGGGAGCGTATGTCAAATAGTTGTTTTGTGCCAGTTGAATGGTTTTTTACAGTTTTTTTATTGAATAATAAAAATCCGCCATTCGGTGGTATAGCGGGAGCCCGCAGGGGCCGTCGAATTGAGCGCTTTCCGCTTGGGCGGAATGCTTCAATCAACCCGCATTATTTCGACCATAAAGCCGTGTTTCAGATCATCTGCCTCGCAGCCGGGCATTAATCGCCCAAAGCCGGCTATCCCGATGCCCTTCCGGGCAGCCCATCTGCCCGTCGGACTCTTCGTCCATTTCGCAAAAGCGTTTCTCTCTGCAATGCTTAACAATTCCCAGTCTTTTGCCATGATACAAAATTTGCGCCGGCGGAGCAACCGTTTTTTCTTGATTTTTTTCATATAATCTAATAGCCTTGCGGGAAAATGAAATTTGAAATCAGGATTCTCGGGGCCATGGCAAACAATTCCGTCGTTATCGAAGGCGATCGGCGCTTTGTTGTCGATCCATCCGGAGATGCCACGGACTGGCGCGGGGGCGCGGACGCGTTCATGGCGACCCACGGGCATTTTGATCACATCAGCGGACTTGCCGGACTGAATGCGGAGTGGTTTATGGACTTGGACGACATTCCGGTGCTCAACTGGTCCAATTCTATTCTGCCGCTGCCCGTCGAAACCGCGCCGCGCGGCTTTGGCGATCTGGACGGCCCGCGCGGAATGCTGATCATAAAAACCCCCGGCCACTCCGTCGGCAGCGTCTGCCTTTATTTTCCGGAAGAAAAAGTCCTGCTTTCCGGCGACACTTTATTTTTCGATACCATCGGGCGCACGGATGTCCCGACCGGCGACCGCCCGGAGCTTGAGCGCTCTGTCGATAAATTAAAAAATTTCGGCTTTGACGACGATGTCCTCGTCATTCCCGGACACGGAAGGACCGGGTTCTGGCGCGAATTAAAAGAAGCGAACCGGTTCCTATCATAACGGCCGACAAAATCATGCCCATGGTCAGCCAGTCCGTTCCAAGCAAGAATCCCAGCTGCGCGTCCGGCTCGCGGAATCTTTCGCAAAAAATCCTGAACGCCCCGTATAATATCGCAAATATTCCCGATAACGCGCCATCCCGCCTGCGCAAATTCGTATGCCACAGCGTCCACATTATCACGAAAAGCAACACCCCCTCGAGCGCGGCCTCGTACAACGGGCTCGGGTGGCGCGGCTTCGTGGTTATCCCTTCGAACACCACGCCGAACCGCGAATCTGTCGTCCTGCCCATCAGCTCCATATTTATGAAATTCGCAATCCGGCCGAAAAACAGACCTATGGGCGCCGCCACCGCCAGAGAATCCAATATCGGAAGCGCTTCTTCGGACCGTCTTCGCGCGAATAAAAGCGTGGCGGCAATCACTCCGGCCAGCCCCCCGTGAAAGCTCATCCCGCCGTGCCACAGCATGAATATCTCCAGCGGGTTGTCTATAAAAAACGGCAGATTATAAAACAAGACATAGCCGAGCCGCCCGCCAATTATCACGCCGCCTATCAGGTAAGCGAACAAATCGTCGAAATATTTCTTGTCGCCGCGGCGCGCCAGGATCCGGCGAAGCAGCCGAAATCCGATCACGAACGCCGCTATGTATGCCAGGGCGTACCAACGAATCTGCAACCCGAACAGGCTCAGCGCGACCGGCGATATCGGAGGAACTGCAATCATTTTTCCGGACCCTTGATTTTTTTCTTGCGATTTACTATAATGATCATAAGAAAAAGGGGAAAAAATGTCAAATTATTTGAAAAAGATTTTTGGAATAATGTTCGGAGCCGTCGGGATAACCGCCCTGTCATCCTATGCGACGCTGCGCTGGGGCATTTCGCTCGTATTCACTCAGACCGGGTTGTCGCCGATATTTTATATTGCAATGTTCGGCGGCCTGGGTCTGTCCATTTTCGCTCAGACGCAGGCTTTCCGCATAAAAGCCTCCACCGGCGCGCTGCTGCTTGGAATCTATGCGGTCCTTATGGGATTTGTGATCACTCCGCTCGTTGCGGTCGCGGCGTCCGTAAACCCGGTTTCAATCTTGCAGGCTTTCTTCATAGCCGCCGCGATGTTCGGATGCATGGCGCTGTTCGGGTACAAGACCGTAAAGGATTTGTCTTTTCTTGGCGTGTTCCTGCTTGCCGGCATGATAGGCCTGCTGCTGGTCGGGCTCGCATCCATGATCTGGCCGCTCGGAGGCACGGCTTCAATGGTCGTTTCCGCAATCGGCGTGCTGATATTCTCGCTGTTCACAGCGTACGACATGCAGAACTTGAAGCGGGCATACAATGAAGCAGGGCGCGGAATGGAAAATCAGCTGGCCGTGCAGGGCGCGCTGCACCTCTATATCTCGTTCGTGGCAATATTCCAATATGTCCTCTCGCTGCTAAACAGCAACCGATAAAAAAGGTGATGAAATGGCTTATATGATAGACGCTGAAAAGTGCGTGAAATGCGGAGCTTGCGCCGGCCTGTGCCCGATTGGCGCGATTTCCGTCAAAGACGGCAAATTCCAGATAGATCCCGAAAAGTGCGTCGAATGCGGCGCCTGCTACGGCGCGTGTCCGGCTGGCGCGATTTCCAAATAATGATCGACATGGATGCCCTGCGCGGCACCAGTTTTCAAAAATCCGTATGGCGCGGACTGCTGGATATTCCGCGCGGGCAGACCATCAGCTATGGCGAGCTAGCACGGCGCATAGGGATGCCGCGCGCCGTCCGCGCCGTCGCAAACGCTGTTGGAAAAAATCCCCGCGCTCCTGAAATTCCCTGCCACAGAGTCATCAGAAGCGACGGCAGCATCGGCGGCTATTCCGGCTGCGGCGGCATTGCAAAAAAGCGGCGCCTTCTGGCAGAAGAAGGCGTCGCGATTTAGAGCTTGCCCGTCCCCGCAAATTGTTAAAAACCGGACATAGTCCGGTTTTGCGGCGTTATTGCTGTTTTTTGATGCAATTGCATTCCCACCACATTGCCAGGGCCGGCACCAGGAAGAACACCACGCCCGCTATCTTCCACAGGCCGAGCAGGTTCATGACCTGGTGCTCCGCTTCGGCCGCCGGACACATCATCATGCGCCCCATCCATTCGGCGGAAAATACTCCGGCGATGTTCAGCAGGTAAACGGCGACCACCAGGGCCAGGTTTATTAAGAACGCGCGGAAGAGCACGCGCTTCTTGTGATACATCTTGTGCATTATGCGATCCATTTGATCGGCCGGCATGTTCATGTCTTTCATGTTTTTTCCTTTTAGTTGTGAACCGTTCTGATTTTATCAAAATCCGGCTCCGGCGGCGACAGGAACCTATTCATATCACAGCGACCTTATGTAAAAAATTATCGCACGGGCATGATTATTTTTTGCTATACGACAGCGCTTCGGAAATATCGGCGCGCGCATGCCGCCGCAGATTTCGAATACGGCAACAATATTCCCGATTGTTCAAGCGGGGCCGATTGCCGCGGGCGACATCTCTATTCCAACACGCGGCGGCGCATCGGCTCATGAGTGGGGCGTCCGCATGAATTTATGGGGTTTTGCTATGGCTCTGGCGCCGGCGGCAATTATATAGCCGATAGAAAGAATCAGCCGTGCCCCGACCAAAGAGAAGAAGCTTGCTACTTTTGGATTCTTGGCAGCGAGCACAAGACTATACAAGAATCATAGGCTAGGTTAAGGAAATCCAACGCTTGCATGAAAGAACCGCGCCGGCACAAAAAAATCAAATGGGGCGGCTTAGAAATGCGCTGCCTTTTATTACAAAGCGCCACGGCAGCTCGGCATCTTTTCCGGCATAGTCAACACCTATGCGCGGACCGGACGCGATATCGAAATCGCGCGCGCCCTCTTCCAGCCAAAGCTTGTCGCCGACAGTCAGATCAAGCTTGTTGTGATCGCGCGTTATGCCGAAAACTTTGGTCAGCTTCGCCGGCCCGTCGCAGCCCGGCATTTCAAGGGCGCGGACCAGAACGGCCGCCGCGAATCCTTCGTTTCCTATGACTATATTCAGCATATTGTGCATTCCATAGCACAGATAGACGTACGCATGGCCGCCTGTCATGAACATGGCCTCAGTGCGGGCGGTGCGGCGTCCGCCGAATGCATGGCAAGCCCTTTCGGTTTCAAGATAAAGCTCGACTTCGCATATCCGCGCCCGATTGGTTCCGTTGCACAGATACGCGCCGAGCAGACCTTTTGCCGCATCAATCCCATCCCCGGCATAAAAATCCCGTTCTATCGGCCGGCCACTAATAAATTGTTTTGCCGCCGCCAACATGCGAACCCGGACGGTCATTGCTGCCGGCGCAATGCTTCTTCCAGTCTTTTTATATCATCTTCTTCATGCGAATAACCATTTTTCTTCATATTGTCAAGTATGGCGGACGCTTCACGCATCATGCCTAAAGATATATAAAAATAAAATAGTTCCGTGTAGTTAATATGATCAGAGAACTCAAAACGGTTAAGCGCTTGGGAGATATTGGCGTCCCGAATCGCCAGATCCCTATACTTGGACTGATTCTCCGGACAACCGTTTTTAGTCAAACTGGCATAAAAATCGGCCCGATCAAAAAAAACTCTGGCAGTAGACGCGTTCCCATTGTTTTTTATCCGCTCCAAAATCAAAAATTCTATCGCCTCGCAAGTCTTGTCGGGCAGCGGCTTTGTTTCTTGATCGTCAATCCGGTTTGCGGCTTTATGTTTATAGCCTTTGCATTGTTTCAGGAAAAGCCTGCTCAGCCTTTCAAGATCTTCAATTTTTCTAGTATTACTGCGTACGACAGCATCCGTTTCCAGGTATAGAGACTCGCATATATCGTCCGGCAGGCCGCGCCCGCCGTTAAAAATAGCGCCGACAAAAAATGCGGCGGCAATGGATGCGGCGAAAATGCTGATAGTTTTTTTGCTTTTCATATTATCTCCTTTGTTTGCGTCATTATATCAGATTCGACATAAAATTGCTATTGTCGTCTCGCCGTATTATAATTGCACTCATGAGAAAATATTATTCCACGTTTGCCGCAGGATTTGAAAATCTGGCGGCTAGATTTCTTGAAGCGGATCTGCCCGGCGTTAAAAACATAAAAAAGATGGAGGGTGCGCTGGCCTATGAGGCGGACGCCGAGCCGGACGACATAAAGGCGGCGAAGTATTTCAAAAACACATTCGCCGTTCTGCGGGAATTTGCCGGCAAAAGCCTTGAAGAAATGGGGGCCATGATCGGCGGGGCTGCGGCCCCGAAGGCCGCGCGCACGTTCAAACTGGTGGTTTCGGACAGCGGGGAACTCGTGTCCATGGATGGCGCCGCCAAGGCAAAACTGGTGGATTCGATCGGGCGCCAGAGCGGGCTTTCGTATCGCGTCGGCGCGGGAGACATAGAATACTGGCTGCTTCGTCGCGCGGACGGATCGGGCTTTTTCATGCGCCGGCTGACCAAGACGCACGCGGCGCCTGCGGCCGGGGAATTAGAGCCGCATGTCGCGATGCTGCTTGTCCGCGCCAGCGAGCCCGTTTCCGGCGAGAAATTCATAGACCCGTTCTGCGGGCACGGCTCTATTCCGCTGGCGCGCTCGCGCATTGGAAAGTACCGCGCGATCTTTGCGCTGGATATCGACGCGCAGGAGATTTGCGCGCTCCGCTCGCGCATTCGCGCGTTAAAAAACGCACGCGTTAAAAAATCGCTTTTCGTAAAGCACTTGGATTTTTTTGAAAACAGGTTCATAAAGAAATACGCCGACGCCATAGTGACCGATCCGCCGTGGGGCAAGTACGGCAGGGTGGATGCCGATTTCTATGGCCGCATGATGATCGAGATGGAAAGGATTCTGCGTCCGGGCGGCAAGCTGGTGATTCTGACCGCGCGGGAAATAAAGCTGCCGCTGCCGCCGCTGCTGGAAGAAAAAGAATCGCATGACGTCCTTATACACGGAAAAAAGGCGAGCGTCCGCCTTTTCGCCCGCGTGCGGTAAAATGGCGGTCAGTCGCGCATGTCATAGACGAATAGCCGGTGCCGCCCCAATGCGCCGCGGTACAGCGGGACCACGCGCGAAGGCTTGATGTTCGGGAGCTTGAAATCCGCGCAGATGAGAATTTTGTACTTTTGGCGAAAATTCTCG
>JAITBM010000080.1 GCA_031283565.1 Rickettsiales bacterium | reverse complement strand
CACGGTAATGGAAATGCAGTTGATGGCACGGGTTTGACTGATGGGGTGGAGGATACCAACTTTGGGAACTATCTTGCCGCTCAGCATGCCGTAGCGGCCGGTGATTTCCGATCAGCCGGCACCTTTATGGAGGCGATTCGAATCGAACCCTGCAAAAAACAGCGCGGCGCGTGCGGAGCGGATATTGTGTCGGGTCTTAAAAACTTGGTCTTGTTTCTTGACGGCGGAAAAATATCCGACATATCGGCGCCTGTCTCCAGCCTGTCGGCACAACGTATCATCAGAGCAGCGGCAAATGCCAAGATCGGGCGATGGAAAGATGTCTTTGCCGAATTCAAAAACGATAGGTCCCAACTGTGGTCTCCAATGCGAATATGGTCGGCGGCGGGGGCTGGGCGCACGCGGCAGGCGATCAGATTCATAGATTCCATGCCTGCGGGCAAGGCATGGAAAGACTTCGCAAAAGGTGCCGTTTACGCCGCCGCGAAAAAAAACGCCAAAGCCGCCAGGCTGTTTCAATCCGTCCCGATCGGTTTTTTGAACATAGGGGATTATAATTTGTTGCTGGCCTTTTATAAAAGGCATGGCTTTAAGGATTATGCCGCGGCTTTGCGCCAAAAATGGACATCCAGCGTGGGCGGGATGTTCATGGCAGCAATCGCGGATGAAAGCGACTGGCGGGACTATGACTCGCACCAGAAAATGCTGGCGGCGTTTCTTATGCAGACTGTTGCGCATAATTTTGATGCGGTGGCGCCCGATGCCGTGCTTCTGGCTTTGCGTGCTGCGGCATATCTCGGGGCGGCTCCTGCCAACACAGCATACTATACGGGCGGATACTTCTTCGCCGCTGGAAGCGAAAATTATAAAAAATACTGGGATGGCCTTGAAACTGATCCAATATACGGGCCGTTCGTGCTATTGAAAACCGGCGGCGAGGGCGGGCTGAAAAGAATTTTGGCTGCGAACCCGCTCTTCATGCCCGCAATCATCAGCCTGTGGAAAAGCGACATGCAGGCCGGGCGCGAGTCTTCGGCCCTGCGGATGTTGGATCGCGCGCTGGAGCAGTCTGGGGTTCCTGAAGCGGGACGAGCCTATCTGTTGAAGATGCGGGCTCATACGCTTTATATTTTCAAGGAATATGAAGCGGCCGAAAAGGACGCCGCCGCCGCGCTGAATTTGGCGCCAATGGACGCGGGAATCATGGATGTGCTGGCGAAAATATGGGCCGCGGGCGGAAAAAATTTGGACGAAGCTTACAGGTATTCCATATCCCTGATACGCGCGTTTCCATCGCACATCGGGTATTGGGACGCGCTGGCCATGTCGGTCCGCGCCAAAGAGGGGGACTTGGCCGCGCGGGAAATCTTGGAGCGCGTCGGAAAAGTCGCTGAAGAAAATTCCGAATTGTTCATGCACCTTGGGGATCTGCGGGCCGCAGCCGGCGAAAAAATCGGGGCGTCTGCCGCATATAAAAAGGCTCTGGCCCTTTCCGGCGACGGGCTGGTGGTCAAAAGCGAAATCGAAAAGAAGCTGAGGCGGCTGAAATAGGGAGCATTGTGCGGCTTGATCGCATAATGCAAGAATGGCTGCGCACTGCGAAATCGTGCGACAAAACAGAAATATCACGTTTTGCGAAGTCGTGCGATGCAATTTTTATTAATATGAAATGGATAACCGGGCAGGGGTTTGGGGCAGAAGGATGAATGGATTCCGCGCCTCAATGATAACACGGTATAGCAAAAAGGAGCAGGAAATGAAATGTTATGTTTTTCCGGGGCTTGGGTCTCAGAGTGTCGGAATGGGCAGAGATTTATGGGATTTCAATCCCAGGGCAAGGGCGGTGTTCGATGAAGTTGATGCGGCGCTTGGCGAAAAGCTGTCAGGATTGATTTTTGAGGGGCCGGCCGATATGCTTGATCTGGCGCAAAACATCCAGCCCGCGATATTCGCGGTATCAGTGGCAGCGGCGCGTGCCGCCGCAATCAATGCTGGTTTTATTGCCGGTCATTCGCTTGGCGAATATTCGGCGCTATGCGCGGCCGGTGCGATTTCGATCGCCGATGCGGCAAGATTGCTCCGGAGGCGCGGCGAGCTTATGCAGTCAGCCGTGCCGGATAGGGCGGGTGCGATGGGCGTCATTATCGGAAGCTTGCCTGTGCCTGCCATTTGCGCAGCGGCAACCAAAGACGCAGGCGGAACATGCGAGCCCGCTAACGATAATGGATTGGAGCAAGTTGTGATTTCTGGAAATAGGGCAGCAGTTGAAAAGGCTTTAGAGCTGGCAAAGGGGCAGGGGGCAAAAATAGCGAAGCTTCTGCCAGTATCGGTTCCTGCTCATTCGTCCCTTATGCAGCCAATTGTCGAGGAGTTCCGCGCTGAAATCGAAAAAATCGCGTGGAGCAGGCCGAAAATAAAATTCATATCCAACAAAACAGCCGCCGTCATGGATGACGTCGAAGAAATAAAAAATTCACTCGCATATCAGATGACACATGGAGTGCGCTGGCGCGAATGCGTTTCGGTTATGCCGACATTCGGCATCAGGGAAGTGATCGAAGTTGGCCCGGGATCGGTGTTGACAGGTCTGGTAAAGCGGATCGATCCGAAACTTAATGCTCATGTTCTGGGGTCTTGACAAGCGGCTGTGGTTATGCTTTTATATGGGGAAATGCAATGTCAGCTCAATAATATTCAAGAATTTAAGGACAGTTTTAGTGCTTTAATATAGCGCGAAGTGGTAAAGGTTATGAAAATGTTTGATTTGAATGGAAGAGTGGTATTGATAACAGGGGCGGCTGGCGGAATAGGACAGGGACTGGCCAAGGGATTCGCAGAAGCGGGCGCAAGTGTGGTGCTTTCGGGTCGAAACTTGACTAATCTTGAATTGGTGCGGAACGCATTGCCGCATTTGCGGCATGCTGAGATCATAACCGCAGACCTCTCCGTCCCTGGCGAAGCAGCGCGACTTATAAATGAAACTATCGAAAAGGCCGGGAAAATCGATATTCTGGTCAATAATGCCGGAATCACCAGAGATGGGCTTTTAATGCGGATGGGAGACGCGCAATTTGATGATGTTTTGAATACTAATCTTCGCAGCGTGTTCCAGATGTGTCGCGCCGCAGCCATGCCAATGATGAAGAATCGCTTCGGGCGGATAATCAATATGGCTTCTGTTATTGGATATATTGGCGGACCGGGACAAACTAATTATGCTGCATCTAAGGGTGCAATAATCGCCTTTACGAAATCGGTCGCGGCAGAATTGGGCGGTCGCGGCATAACCGCGAACAGCATAGCTCCCGGGTTTATCAAATCGCCTATGACGGATGTATTGCCGGATGACTTGAAGGAAGCCTATCTGAATCAGATCCCGGCCGGCAGATTTGGAGAGGCGGCGGATGTCGCAGCTGCGGCTGTATTTCTGGCCTCTACCGAAGCCGGGTACATCAATGGGCAGACCCTTCATGTCAATGGCGGCATGGCGAGATTTTAGGAGGAAAAAAATGACAGAATCGATAGTGTTGCATCTGTATCCAGAGTCGTTTCAGAAAATCAAAAGCGGTATGAAAGATGTTGAGCTGCGCCTTTATGATGAAAAACGTCAAAGGCTGAACATTGGGAATCTTATAACTTTTACGGACGGAGTTGCCGGCGAGCAGCTCAGTCGTCGGATAGTCGGCCTGTGCCGGTTCAAAGATTTTCGTACGCTGGTGGAAAATCTTGGGTTCGTGCGTTGCGGATATATTGCTAAGCCGGATAATCCCGATATTGAAATGGAGAAATATTATTCTAAGGAAGATATAAAGAAATTTGGCCCCTTTGCCATAATCCTAGCAACGGAACAGAGCAGGCAACGGGGAATGATTTTATAGCATTAGTGACGAAATTAATTATTTCGCATCTTGATAATTCCGTGAAATTTGATTTTTTGGACTGCAAAAAATACATTGCCAATGTTATCTGGTGGCAGCAAGTCAAACTTGTTATAAATTTCATGACAGCAGAATTTGAATGTATTGATGAATGTGATAAATAGTGCAGGAATTGTAATAGGCGGGGATTTTAATCTTTGCGTAGTTTGATGGTTTGCAAATTTTTTTTAATATGAAATTTATCAGCACTTGGCTTATATTAAAAGATTCTGGCGCCAGTAAAGTCGGCGTGAAGAGTCTGATGAAAATTCTAATACTTAATTTGCGCTGAATATTTGTATGAATTCGATTTGCAAGGATAGATATAAATGCTGATTTGCCTGCGGATTACATTGCGACAGAGATGGAATCTGCCTAAATCATCATCTTACGGAAATGGCAAAAATTATCCAGTTCTTGATAAGTGGTAATCAAGTTATGTAAATGTGCTGTTATCATAGCGGGTTGCGGCAGATTATGATTATAGAATTTAGGCAATCAAAATAATAGCCCGCAGGGCCTTTGCCGCCGCTTGTTTGATCATTTTTAGAACATGGTAATTTTTTATTTCACATGAAATAAGATTTTCTGCTAGAATCGGAAAAAGGGCGAAAAAAAGCACGCCATGTGTATTTTTTTTGCACAGCAAAAGGAGGTTGGCGTGGCTACTAAGTTTGGATTGGGAAAAGGATTGGCGGATTTGCAGGCAGCCGCAGGTGCCGCACCAGAGATCGCAGCGCTCGCCGGGGCATCTGACCGCGTTGTCGTACGCCCCATACCGATCCAGCAGATCGGCGTCAATCACGATCAGCCGCGAAAGACTTTCGCGCAGGCCGAGCTGGAGGAACTGGCGCAGTCCATACGTGAGCACGGCGTCCTGCAGCCCATCATTGTGCGGACCGTCGCTGGCGCCCCGCATCTGTACGAGATCGTTGCCGGAGAGCGGCGGTGGAGGGCGTCGCAACTGGCTGGAGAACATACAATTCCGGCATTAGTCAAACCGATAGACGAGAGTGCCGCGATGGAAATCGCATTGATCGAAAATGTTCAGCGCGAGAATCTGAATGCCGTCGAGGAATGCGACGCCTATCGCAACATCATGGATAAATGCAATTATGCAATGAGCGATCTAACCAAGCTTATCGGCAAATCCGAATCGTATATCCGGAATATCCTGCGCCTTAAAAGCCTGCCCGACAATGTAAAGGAGATGGTCAAGTCCGGCGAAATCACGTCTTCGCATGCTAGGACTTTGGCCGCTAGCGGCAACGCCGAGGAGATAGCGCGGAGAATAGCCGACGAAAAGCTATCAGTCGCCGAGGTATCTAATTTGGTTCGTGCGGGACCTCGTGCCGAAACCGCCCAGCGATCCGCCCGCAAAAAGATTCATTACCCAACGGATGAGGCCCGCAAAATCGAGCTCGAGATCGAGCGCAAGCTTCAGGTCCGCGCAAAGCTTGCATTCCGCGCCGGAGGGAAGGGGACTTTGCAGCTGGCTTTTGAAAACAGTGCGCAGATGGAGCTTCTGGTTGCAACGCTCACCGCCGAAGTTGAGTCAAATATGTAGTTTGCGGAATTCTATTTATCATTACGGTCATTTCCATCAATCATTTTTTTCAAAACGATGC
>JAITBM010000070.1 GCA_031283565.1 Rickettsiales bacterium | reverse complement strand
AACGCCCGCCGGTTCCTGGCAGAGGCGGCGGCGGAATTTTTCGCGCCGCTGCCGGAAAATCTGGTTGCGGCGACGGGCACGAACGGCAAGACTTCGACGGTTCATTTTTTGCGCTTTATTTTGGAGAATCTTGGCAAAAACGCCGCCTCTATCGGGACCATGGGGCTGATCCACCACGGCGTTCAGGCCGAGGTGGGCTTGCACGGCAATCCTTCGCCGGATCCGGTTCTGTTGTGCCAGGTGCTGCATAATTTGAAAGCGCAGGGCTGCGGCTATGCCATAATGGAGGCTACCAGCGTGGGGCTGGATCAGGATCGCTTTGGGGGGCTGCCGGTCAAGGTCGCCGGATTCACCAGCCTGTCGCGCGATCATTTGGAATACCACGGCGATATGGGCAGTTATTTCGCCGCGAAAAAGCGTCTGTTTTCCGAAGTGCTTGCTTCGGAGGGGACCGCGGTTTTGAATGCCGACGATCCGGGCTTTGCCGAACTGTCGGCGGCGGCGGCCGGCAAAAAAATATTGTCTTATGGCGAAAAGGGAGAGCATTTGAAATTGCTGTCCGCCGAATACGGCGAGGATTCGCAAGCGATTCGGGCGGAAATTTTCGGCGATGTTTTCGAATATTCTCTAAAAACTGCTGGCGCGTTTCAAACCATGAATTCGCTTTGCTCGATCGGCATGGCTGCCGGGCTCGGCTTTTCGGCGCCAGAGGCGGTCCGGGCCATAGACGGGGCCCCGGCTCCGGCGGGCAGGCTGCAATTCGTTGGCTCGCCGGTGCCGGGCGGCGGAGTGTATGTGGACTTTGCCCATACGCCGGGCGCATTGAAAAGCGTATTGGAATCAGCGCGGCGCTTTTGCAAGGGGCGGCTGATGATAATGTCAGGCACCGGCGCGCCGCGGGACGCGGGCAAAAGGCCGCTCATGGGCGCCGTAATGCAGGAGCTGGCGGATGAAGTATACATAACGGACGGAAACTATCGGATATATGACCCCACTGAAATACGGGAACAAATTGCCTCAAAATGTCCGAAAGGCTTGCAGGTGCCTGGTCGTCGAAACGCCATAGCGCGCGCGGTGCGCGACATGAGGGACGGCGATGTGCTGATCTTGGCCGGGCTGGGCGAAGAGCAATGGATTTACGTGGGTGCGGGCCGCTATCATTTTTCTGATATAGAAGAGGCGAAAAAGGCCATGGATCTGCGCAGGTCGTTTCCGGGGATGGATTTGCCGATGTAGCGGCTTTTCCGTTTGCGCCGGCATCACAAACAACGTTCGCGATTTTATTTAATCTTGCCTTTCTTCCACGGGCGGGGCCCGGTATTGAAGCATCTGCAATTCGTAGGCGGGATCTGCGGTTAAAAAATAGAAAGAAAGCAGCGAAAAAATGTACTTTTCCCCCTGCTTGCGATTTCTGAATCGCACGGTCATGCGGCGCAATATGTGATTGACTGGCGGCGGGGCGGGTGGTATGATTGCGGGGAAGAAAATAAACGGAATCAAAATAATAAAGGCCCGAATGTTATTCGTTCGCGGCGCTTATTGGGCTGAAATGAGCATAACATTCGCTCCTTTTGAAGAATCGATGGCGGATGCCGCCGCGCGGGTGCACCATGCGGCGTGGCATTTCGCCGCGGAAATGTACCGCGCGGCTGAAACGCAATATTTCCCGCTGGAAAAATTTCAGAAAAACTGGCTGGATTTTTGCGAGGATCCGAAGGGCAAGATCGCGTTGATGGCTATGGACGGGGGCAGGGTGGTGGGCTTGGTCCGATATGCGCCTCTGGCGGTGCAGGATGCGGACGGCTGGACTGTGACGAACGGGGCGCTGCTGGCGGCGGCGCTCTCGCGCCCAAGCGGGCAATTGCACCAGTTCTACAACCTGCCCGAATACATGAACCGCGGCATAGGCTCGAAATTATGCGCGACAGCCCTCGGCGACATGGCGGCGCGCGGGGCAAAATACGCATTTATAGAGCGCAACAGTCAGAACTGGATCAGCGCGGGTTTTCAAACGGGCAGACTGCTTTCGACAGATGTCGCGTCCTATCCGGAAATCGATGTGCCAAAGGGCCAGTGGGGGGCGCCGCGCGACATAACCAGCACCGACATAATGGCTGTCGCGAATGTGGACGATGCGCTGCGCAAATTGGAAATGTTGCCATGAAGCGCCTGAAAATGCTGTTTTTCAAGTTCAAAAGAATGCTGCGCGGCTGCGCGGCGTTCGCGCCGCCGCCGGATTTGTCGATTCTGCTGTGCGGGGATTTCATGCTGGATTCGCGGATTGAGCCGTTTCTTGCGCGCCGCGGCCTGATGTATCCGTTCGGAAATCTTGCGCGTACGATTATGGGCTACGATGTCCGCGCCCTGAATCTGGAAACGCCGCTGTCCCGCGCGGAGGGCGAAAAATGGCCCGGCAAAAAGTTCAATTTCAAGGGCGCTCCGTATATCGCGCGAATGCTCGGCAGGGCGGGATTCTGTTATGCGTCGCTTGCAAACAACCATATTTTGGACTTCGGGGCGGATGTTGCCCGGGATACGGCGGGCGAGCTGGAAAATTGGGGGATAAAATATTCGGGGACTACGTTCGCGCCGAATCCTCGGATTATTTTTGCAAATGGGTGCAGGATCGCATTTTTATCTTTTTTAGATGGCGGGATAGCGCCGCGCGGATTTTCAGAATATGTTTTGATCTACGGCGCGAAGTCGGCTGATGAAATCGCGCGGGCGAAATCGGCGGCCGATCTCGTCATAGTCTCGATTCATTGGGGCGAAGAATTGTCCCGCCATGCGAACGCGCGGCAGAAAAAAATAGCAAGGGAAATGATAGACGCGGGGGCCGGAGTGGTCTGGGGCCATCATCCCCATGTGATTCAGGAAACCGAGCGATATAAGGACGGTGTGATTTTTTTCAGCCTGGGAAATTTCATTTTCTCGCACCTGACTCCGAAAATTACGCGGGGCCTGATGGCGGGGCTGGACGTGCGCGGCGGGAAAATTTCCGCAATTCGCCTGCATGAAATCCGCAACGACAATTACTTGGTGGACTATGCCCCCGTCTGCCGCACCCGAAAACCAGCCGGGCAGATGAATTTTTAATTTGCCGGCCATTTCGCGCCTATGAGAAGGTATCCGTAAAACGCGATTTGCCCCGACGCCCCCGCTTCTTGCCCAAGTCTGAGGCGGATCGATGCCGAGTCAGACCCCGGCATTGTAAGTGTCTGCGAAATTCGCGGCATGCACGCATATTTTTTTGTGGCTATAACCGGCGCGTCCGCAGATGCGGGGGCGTAACATGAACACGGCTGCCAACAAAAACAATAATAAAAATCTATGCATAAAAGGCATCTTTCTCTTTAAGGGCATCATGCCGAATTCATATCGTTGAAGCAACGCGAAATCCGGCGGTACGTAAAGTTTGCGCAGCAAATTGTTTGCCGATCTTTTTCCCTTTGCGCTGCCAAAAAAAAAGAAAACTGTCATTGCAAATGAAAGCGCGCGCTTT